>JBCBYI010000340.1:0-648 GCA_039815945.1 Actinomycetota bacterium
CTGGATTACCTCCTTTCTAGAGTTTGATACTCGATAAAACAGCAAGCCCTTGTGTATGACAGTCCATGAGGCGATAAAAAGCTTTACGAAAGGTGTTCAGAAGCAACCTAAAACTTAGTACTGCTTCCTGTATTTCAATCCATCAGGAAATGAAAGCAAGAGGAGAATGTCAGCAGGACGTTCAAATTGCGGGCTTGTAGCTCAGGTGGTTAGAGCGCTACACTGATAATGTAGAGGTCCGTGGTTCGAGTCCACGCAGGCCCACTGTCTGGGTGGAGGAGAAGTCCACGCAGAATTACCAAATGGGGGATTAGCTCAGTTGGCTAGAGCACCTGCTTTGCAAGCAGGGGGTCATCGGTTCGAATCCGATATTCTCCACTTCCCAATAGAAAAAAGATAATGGCTGATACGGCAGCATAATCGGTTCGACACCGACATTATATCCAGATGGACATTTGTATTGAAGAATGACAGAAGACCGCATCCAAGTTCTGAGGAACTGGCCCTGTCAAGAAGATATGAATGTTGTGAAGATATTTGACATAATGTAAGGATGCACAGTAGCGGATAGAGTTTGTTAAAAATTTAAGTAGTGGTAACATTACTACAATTGCAACAATCTCGCGCAAAAAGCATGAGAAGAAAGAC
>JBCBYI010000341.1:0-647 GCA_039815945.1 Actinomycetota bacterium
GTCGGCGGAGAGCGCACCACCGGCGATGAGCGCATAGGTCCGGTTGGTGTCGAGCACCGACACCGTTTCATCGGGCCCGACCGGACCGCACGCCACGTCCGACTGGGCCGACGCGACCGGGATGCCGAGCAGCACCGCCGCCGTGGCAGCGCACAGTAGCGGGGCGAGCCGTCGGTCCATGCGCCCAAACCCTAGATGGTCAGCCGAAAACGACGCAGCGACCTCCGAGGAGGCCGCTGTCCGGTTCGTCGTGGTGGGCCGTACTGGACTTGAACCAGTGACCTCTGCCGTGTGAAGAAAGAAGTCGTCACGTCGGCCTCCGTTCGATGTCGCCGATGGAAGCGGGCTTCTGCGCTGGTATTTCAACGAACATAGCGCCGAGGTTGAAGCGGGCCTGGCGTCGGTGCTGGCCTCTATCGTCGTTATCGCGTGGACACCATGTGGACCGACCAGCGTGGGCATACGACGCGCGTTGGCCGCGTCCGCCGCCCATCGACCGAGACGATGTCAGACCCTCGGAGTACCTTCGTGGGAGCAAGGACATCCCTTGTACCAGCCACACGAGGCAAACCCCCGACCGACCGTGACCAAGTTTCGACCACCAGCCGTCGCCAGAAACTACGACAGAGACTGGCAGTTCGCTGTCC
>JBCBYI010000342.1:0-646 GCA_039815945.1 Actinomycetota bacterium
TCATAGCTGTTATTTGGTTCGCAGGCCGGGCTGACGAGGTGCGGTCGGAAGGTGTGGCCGCGGCACTGCTCGCTATTGCAAGCGCTGCCGGACTCCGTAGGTTGCGCCTTCGCAATACAGCAACTCCGTCGTTGCAAAAGCCATGACCTAGTCGGTTGACAGTGCTGGCTGATCGGGAACAGCGATTCGACCGGATGCACACTGGTACTCGACAAGCTCCACCCGCCCATCCTCCAGCAAAGCGCTCAGGTAGCGGCGATCGGCGGCCTCTGTCGAAACAGCAGGTACAAGGCTGATCCTGGCGGTTCGGACATGTCCCGAGTCAACTTTCTTGCTCAGTTTTCGGCGGGGCGGGTTTGAGGGTTGGGGGGTTCGAGGTGGGCGTCGAGGGGTCGTTGCCATCCGAGCGCTTCGTGGGGCCGAACGGTGTTGAACTCGTCGATGAAGTCGGCGATGTGAGCGGCGAGATCGATCCCGTCAGCGATGTCGTGGCGGTAGAGGCGTTCGTATTTCAGGGTCTGGAACCAGCGTTCGATGACGCCGTTGGTGTGGGGTGATTTGTGCCGGGTGCGGACGTGCACAATCCCGGGCCGCGCGGCGAACCATTTCGCGACCGCGACTGATTTCATGGCCGGGCCGTTGTCGG
>JBCBYI010000343.1:0-602 GCA_039815945.1 Actinomycetota bacterium
GGCCGGTCTCGTCGTCGTCGAAGACCTTTCCGTCCCAGCCGACGACCCCAACCTGAACTTCCTGCTCGGCCTCGGCGACGGCCAGGACCAGACCGTGCGCGTCGCCTCCGGCCTCTCGATCGCCGACATCGACGCCGCAGTCATCGCAGCGGCCCAGGGTGACAACACCACGCTCGCCGCATCGCCGATCGGTCGCACCGAGCTGCAGAACAGCCCGCTCGCCTCGCTGACCTTCGGACAGACGCCGATCCCCGAAGCGATCCGCAACAACCCGGATCTCGCCCGGCTGCCGCTGATCGACATCGAGCTCAACCAGCCCGGTGGCTGGACGGCCATCCTCGAGGGCACCGTCTTCGCCGACCGTCCGCTGGTCGACGTCACGCTCGGCGAGGTCCTCGCGGCTTCGAGCCCTGTCGCTGCGACCATCGTGGCGCTCCCGCTCACGAGCCTCGACGTCAACGGCACATCCCTCGCATCGCTGCCGCTCACCTCGCTGGTGCTCGGCAACACGCCGCTGACCTCGCTGCCGCTCACGTCGCTCGGCTTCGACGTCTGCGCCGAACTGGCGCCGTTCTTCCCGGAGCTGACCTGCACCGAGATCG
>JBCBYI010000344.1:0-601 GCA_039815945.1 Actinomycetota bacterium
TACCACGCCAAAGGCCCCCGCCAGCACGGCGAGGTCGGCCGTATCGACCGCGCGGTCGAGGTTGACGTCGCCAAAGACCGTTCCCACGACGTCTTCAATGAAAAGTGCGACGTCGTCGATGTTCACAACCCCATTGAGGTCGAGGTCGCCCTGGGCGGGGGTGGTGCCGATACCGAGGTTCTGCTCGATCACCCGCAGGTCTTGGATGTCGACACTGCCGTCGGCGGTGAGGTCGCCGGTGACGACCGGCACCTCGAAGCGGAACGACGCAACCGGCGTCTCGAACGCGAACGACCCGACGGTGTCGAGCGTGGCGGTCGCCGAGTTGGCGACGATCGCGTCGACCTGCCCGTTGCCGTAGAGCGTGGCGTCGAGCAAGGGAACGGGCTGCGCGGTCTGGCCGGTGGAGCGGATGTAGACGATGAGGTCTTCGCCGGGCAGGTAGGCGTAGGGCGTGTCGAACTCGATGAGCACGCCGAGCGGAGCGGGCTCGCCGGGCACGGCCGGGGCGGGGAAGTCGCCGGCGGCGAACGCCAGCGTGCCGTCGCGGACGACCTGCAGGTCGGTGACCTGCTCGCTGAAGGGGCGGGGGGTGAAGAGG
>JBCBYI010000345.1:0-595 GCA_039815945.1 Actinomycetota bacterium
TCGGGTTCACCGAGCCGGGGCCGCCACTAATGTCGGGATCGTCGACGTCGAAGCCGAGGTCGCGCAGGCAATCGGCGAAGACCAGGAGGTCGTCCTGCAGTTCGGTGAGGTCGTCGTCACCGGGGAGGAACGAGGCCCCGCCGAGGAGGTCACCACAGACGTCGGCGGCCGCGTCGAACGCCGGATCGTTCGGGTCGAAGGGAAGGTCGTTGGGGTCGTCGACCTCGACGAGGGTGACCGAGCCGTCGGCGGCGACCACCGGATCGGGGAAGTCGATGCCCTCGCCGCGCATGCAGTCGGCGAACGCGAGGGCGAGTTCTTCGTCGGTCGCGTCGGCGGCGACCTCGAGGGTCTCGGCGGTGCCGTCGGTGGCTGTCGACGCATCGTCGGTGGGCTCGGTTTCGACCGGGTCGGTCGAACCGCTGCCGGGGTTCTCGACGACGACGGCCGGGGCCGCGGTGGCGGTGTCGCCGTCGTCGCCGCCACAGGCAGCGGCGACGAGCACGACGCCGAGCAACAGGAGCAGGAGTCTCTTCATAGGGTGCATCCGTTCGTTCGGGGGAGTGGTGGGGTCCACTCCCGGCTGGGGGGTGTG
>JBCBYI010000346.1:0-582 GCA_039815945.1 Actinomycetota bacterium
GGGTTTCTCACTCGGCAGACCTCCTCATCACAAACGCACCGGACTCTCAAGGTGGTAGCACGGGTTCAAATCCCGTACGGGGTACTCCTGGGAAACTCGTTTCCCCTGAAATATCAGCCCAAACGCGGTGTCGAGCATGCCCTGTGCTCCACCGCGTGCTCCACGAGGCGTGTCACAGGGTTACTCTCGGGGCCTATGGGCTCTGTGACCAAGCGTGAGAACGGTCGCTGGCGGGCGCAGGTCTGGGTGGTCGACCCGGCCTCGGGCAAGCGTCGGCGAGTGACGAAGATCTACGATCGGAAGCGCGACGCAGAGGACTGGGTGCGCTAGACGGAGTCCTCGCCGCCGGTTGCCGAGGGCACGGTCGGTGAGATGCTCGACCGCTACCTCGCTCGCCAGGACATCGAGCCGTCGAGCCGCACGACGCACCGAGCGATGATGCAATACCTCGAGCCGCTTCGCCCGCTTCGGCTCTCGGAACTAAAGCTGGCTCCCGTCGAGCAGCACTTCTGGCAGCTCCATCGAACAGGTGGGCGCAAAGGCCAAGGCCTGGCCGCATCGACGATCCAGCGGGCTTTCAAG
>JBCBYI010000347.1:0-570 GCA_039815945.1 Actinomycetota bacterium
GATCAGCGCCTGTGCGTCGACGAGCGGCTCCACGATGCGGGTCTCGATGGCGGCTGCGAAGCCCGCGGCGTCGAACGGCTGGGCGGCGACGGCCGAGGCCCAGGGGTCGCAACGCAGGCAGTTGTAGAAGTCCTGCTCGAACACGGTGTCGACGAACTCGGCCGGGATCGGCACGAACTCGCGGAAGAGCTCCAGCATGAGGCTGCTCCCCGAGAAGCCCTGGCCCAGGAGCTCGTCGAAGAAGGCGAAGACGTCCTTGGAGGCGGCGAGCCGCCCGGTGTCGAAGCGGCCCTCCTGATAGAGCGCGTTCTCGAGCAGGTCGGCGGGACCCGAGTAGTCGGTGGCAAACGCGTTGCCGCCGGCCTCGTTGGCCGCGATGGTGATCGCGTCCTCCCAGTTGTTGCCCCAGCGGAACCAGTCCACCACGAGATCGTTGACCACGACGTGGAGATAGCTCTCGGGCACCGCGCGCTCGTCGCCGAACACGTAGGCGCGCATGCGCATGTCTTCGGTGGCTGCGATGGCGGTGAGGCGGATGGGCACGGACATCGCGGTGCCCGGGTAGCTCAG
>JBCBYI010000348.1:0-555 GCA_039815945.1 Actinomycetota bacterium
TGCTCAAGGCCGAGGGCGACCGCCAGGCCCACGAGTTGTTGATGCGTCGTCTCGCCGAGGAGCGACCCGACGACGCCGTGCTGAGCGAGGAGGGCAAGGACGACTTCGCCCGGCTCGACGCCGTGCGGACCTGGATCGTCGATCCGCTCGACGGCACCCGCGAGTTCTCCGAGGTGCCGCGCACCGACTGGGCCGTCCACGTCGCTCTCGTGGTCGACGAGACACCCGTCGCCGGTGCGGTCGCACTGCCGGGCCTCGGCGTCACGCTCCACACCGGCGACGCACCGGCGCTGCCCCCCACCGGCGCCATCCCCCCTCGGATGATCGTCAGCCGCAGCCGCCCACCCGCCGCCGCACTCCACGTCGCCGGCACCCTCGGCGCCGAACTCGTCGAGATGGGTTCGGCCGGGGCCAAGACGATGGCGGTCGTCCGGGGCGAATGCGAGATCTATGCCCACAGCGGCGGCCAGTACGAGTGGGATTCGTGTGCGCCGGTCGCCGTCGCGGCCGCCGCCGGCTGCCACGTGAGTCGCATCGACGGCACGCCGCTCCGCT
>JBCBYI010000349.1:0-554 GCA_039815945.1 Actinomycetota bacterium
TCGATTCGAGCTCATGTTGATCCAGTCAACGTTGATTCGATCAAGGTTGTCAATGTACCAGGGGTGCGCCACGTTGGTCACATGACCGAATCCCAGATCGCACCCCCCGGCCTGAAGGGCCTCGCCGTCGCCGACACCGTCCTCGGTGACGTCCGTGGTCAGGAGGGCTTCTTCCACTATCGCCAGTACGACGCGTCCCAGCTGGCGGTGCACCGCACGCTCGAGGATGCCTGGACGCTCCAGGTCGACGGCGCACTCCCGCCGACGGTCCCGACCATCGACGGCGGCGCCCATCGGACGCTCCCGAGCGCCGTCGGCGCGCTCGTCGACGCGGCGGCCGAGTGCCTGGCCGACCCGATGAACACGCTGCGGGTCGGCATCCTCGGGGTCGCCGAGCGTGAGGGCCGGGGCCCGACCCTCGACCGCACCGCCGGCGAGCTTCGTGGCGACGCCATCCGCCTCGCTGCCGTCGTGCCGACGATCCTCGCCCGCCACCATCGCCGCCGTCAGGGGCTCGACCCGATCGAGCCCAGCGCCGAACTCGGTCACGCCGC
>JBCBYI010000034.1:0-20744 GCA_039815945.1 Actinomycetota bacterium
CGTCTGCCCGAGCAGGTCGCCGACGCCGTCCAGACCGGCCGCAAGGCTGCGTGGGACTTCATCGGCATCGACGCCCCGAAGGCCGCCGCCCCCAAGGCCGCCCCCAAGGCAGCGAAGAAGGCCTCCAAGAAGTCCTGAGTTCGCTGAACGGTTCCCCCACCGTTCTCCGAGTCCCCCCTCATCACGGCCGGACTGCCATCATGGCGGTCCGGCCGTGACGTCTTTTCGTCCGCCCGTGCGCCCCCGCCCGTTGGAGTCCCCGTGCCGCCTGATCCCCGTGACGCCGTCGCCGACCTCGGCGAGTACATCCGCGAACAGCGACGTCAGGCCGAGCTCTCCATGCGCAAGCTGGCCGACCTCGCGGGCGTGTCGAACCCGTACCTCAGCCAGATCGAGCGCGGTCTGAAGCGGCCGAGCGCGGAGATCCTCCAGCAGATCGCACGCGCCCTCGAGGTCTCGGCCGAGTCCCTCTACGTCCGTGCCGGCATCCTCGACGAGGAGCCGGAGTCCGATCTGATCGCGGCGATCCGTGCGCAGGACGACCTGACCCACGACCAGAAGCAGGTCCTGATCCAGGTCTACGAGAGCTTCCTGGCCCAGAACGAGGCCTGAGTCAGCCGCCCAACAAGACGTCGATGACCTGGCCGGTCTGGCGGGTCGTGAGATCGGCAAGCAGCCGGGCGACGTCGAGCTCGACCGAGTAGCGGTCGATGCGGCCCCGGATCATCACGCCGTCGTCGTCGGTCACCGCGATCTCGTGGATGGTCGTGCCGTCGGGCAACCATTCCAGTTCCCACTCGAACCGTCGCTGAAGACGCTGCGGGATGGCGACCCGACGAGAACCGACCCGGGCCCGCTCGACCCGAACCCCGACGCGGCGGCCGTGCCACCACGGGTCGAGGATCACGTCGCCGAACCGACCGAGGCCCGGCAGGCGGGCGAGCATCTCACCGCCGGCCACCCGGACATCGGCCTCGACGGGCACCAATGTCTCGATCCAGCCCCGGGTCGCCTCGGCGCCAGCGGCGACCTCGATGTCCATCGACCGCGCACCGATGCGCTGGGGCAGCGCCTCGATCGCCCGGATCTCGTCGGCGTCGACCCGTACTCGGTCAAAGCCATTGGCCCGGTACCGGACATCGGCGAACTCGACGTCGAGCCGTCGCCACAGACCGAGCTGACCGGAGAGCATGGCGTTCATCGACGATGCGGGCGCGGCTTCGCGGACCTGGGAGACGACGCCGGTCATCGACAGCGCGTCGACCTCGACCCGCCGGCCGACGAGCGACCGAGCCGCGCTCGTCGAGACCGCATCGGTGATGCGCCGCATGCCGAAGGGATCGAACCAGTCACTGGCCACGGAGCCGACGCTAACCCAGACGGTGCCTCCGTCGAACCCCGGTAGCGTGCGGCGGTGACCGATGCCGATGTCGACACCGAGGAGTCCGTCAACGGTCTCGGCCTGATCGGCGCCGCGGTCGCGGTGTCGGCCTGGGGTGTGTCGAGCGTGATCGCCAAAGAGGTCGACATGGGCGGCCTGGCGGTTGCGACCTACCGGTTCGCGACCTACGGAATCGTGGTGGCCGCGCTCATGGCCGCTCGCCGCCACCGCATCGGTTGGAACGTGATGCGGGCATCGATGGCCGGCGGCATCGCCCTCGGCTTCGACGTCGCCCTCTTCTTCTCCGCGGTGAAACTCACCACGGTCGCCAACGCCACGGTGATCGGCGCGCTGCAGCCGGTCGTCGTCGCCGTCGCCGCCAACCGGGTCTTCGGCGAAGTCATCCGACCGCGCGACAAGGTGCTCGGCGTCGTCGCCATCACCGGGGTGATCATCGTCGTGGTCAGCGCGGCCAGCGACGCCCCGACCGACTGGCGCGGCGACCTGCTGGCGGTCGGCGCACTCTTCGCGTGGTCCGCCTACTTCGTGTTCGCCAAGCGGGCGAAAGACGTCGTCACCTCGAACGAGTACACCGTCGGTGCGGCGCTCTGGGTTGCGATCATCAACGCCCCGCTCGCGCTGCTCTTCGGACAGAGCCTGGCCTGGCCGACCCTCGAGAGCTGGGGCTGGCTGCTGCTGATGGCGTTCGGCGCGGGCGTCCTCGGCCACGCCGTCATGAACTGGTCGCTGCAGCAGATCCCGCTGTGGCTCGGGAGCACGTTCACGCTGCTCGTGCCGGTCGTGTCCACGACGGTCGCATGGGCCTTCCTCGACGAGCCGGTCACCGGCGTGCAGGTCGGGGCGATCATGCTCGTGCTCCTCGCCCTCACCGGCGTGATCACCGGCCAGGCGGGCATCGGCTCCCGGCCCCGTCCACTACGACGCTGAGTCCTCGAGCACGCTGAGATCCTCGGTGACCAACTCGACGAGGTCATCTGGATCGAGACCACCGAAGATGTCGGCGTACGGCGCCGCCTCGCTCACGAGTTCGGCCACGACCACGATACGGTCGCGGGACGTGAACTCGGGGTGGCACGAGGTGAGCGTGAGCCGGGCGTCGCCGAAATCCGACACGACCCACGTGTCGGTCGGGTCGACCACGACGTGCCCGGCGGTGACGTCGTCGGGATCGATGTCACCGAGCCGCTCGCCGAACGCCGCCTCGGGGCTCACCACCTCATAGGTGAAGATCCCGTCCGCGGAGTGGACGGTGATCGTGTCGCCGGGCTGGAGCTGGTCGACCCGGCCGAATGGCGCGCCGTACGTCGTGCGGTGGCCGGCGATGGCGCTGTTGCCGGCGAAGCCCGGGCGCGGCGTGCCCAGATAGTGGCCGGGGCCGACCTGCAGTGACCGCCAGTCGACGTCGCGCATCACGAACTTGTCGAGCTCGATCGCCGGGATCTCCAGCCGGGCGAGGGCCCCGCCCTGTTCCGGGAACCGGGCCTGGGCGAGTTCGGCCGAGATCCCACCCGGAAGGTCGGGGTCACCAGGCTCGGCCTCGTCGGTGCCGTCTCCGGCGGCCGACGCCTCGTCGGCGCCGGACTGCTCCGAGGAGGAGGTGCTGGCGCTGGGCGCCGACGCTTCGACGGCGTCGAACGACGCTCGGAGTTCGGCCTGGCGCGCGGCCTCCACCCGACCCGTGCCCCACAACTCCCAGGCGGCGTACGACAGCACGCCGATGGCGCTCAGGGCGCACAGCACCCCGAGCAGGGTCGCGGTTCGGCCCGCCAGACGGCGCCGACGGACCGAACCGCGCTCGCTCACACTCGCTGCAGCTTGCGGCCACCCATGGTGAAGGCGGCTGCGGCGCCGAAGAGCGCCAGGGCGAGCAGCAGGTACATCTCGGTGTTGCCGCCGGTGTTGGGCAGCTCCTCGGTCCCGCCGTCCTCGGCGGCGCCAACGGTGATGACCGCCGAGACGACCTCGGTCTGAGCCGCGTTGCCGGCGACGATCAGCAGGCCGATCTCGGGCACGTCGAAGGTGACGGTCAGCTCCCAGTCGCCCGCGGCGTACGGGCTGAGGTTGGCCAAGTCACACGAGTCCTCGGCGAGCTGAGCCGGGTCGGCGTTGGCGCCCGGGCAGGCCAGCAAGAAGCCGTCGTCGGTGAAGCCGGTACCGGTCACCGTGATCTCCTGCTCACCGGCTTCGGCCACCGGGTTCGGGTCGATCGAGACGCTCTGGGCACTCGCAGGCACCGCCACGGCCACGGTCAGAACGAGGGCCGTCGAGACGGCCAGCAACAAACGCTTCATCGGATTGGATCCCCCTTTGGCGCCGCAGCGCCGTTTGCACAGGCACGCACGTGACGCACCGTCAGGAAGTCTGGCACAAGCGTCTCGGTGTGGCGAGTGACACAGAACAGCGTTCAGCGATTCGGTGCCCGGGGTGGGATTCGAACCCACACATCCCCGAAGGGATCGGGGGGTTTAAGCCCCCTGCGTCTGCCAATTCCGCCACCCGGGCCTGCCAGCACGGTACCGCCGGGGAGGGGGTCCCTCCCCGCGATGGGACGATCGGCCCCGGGTCCCGAGTACTCGTCCCCGAACCCGTGGATCACACGATTCGAACGCCTCAGCCGTCACGAACCGCCCGCCGTAGACCGACCCATGCGGACAGGCACGAACATCACGCGAGGACTGAGCACCCTCGCCCTCACAGCACTGGTGGCGGCATCAGCCATCACACCGGCAGGAGCGAACTCCGACTCCGCCGGCGACGAGACGGTCGAGATGATCGTCAAGCGAGACGGCGCACCGGGTCGAGGCCCGATCTTCGAGGTCGTCGACGTCGGTGGCGACACCGCCACCCTGATGGACGCCGGTTCGACCGTCATCGAAGCCGACGGCAGCTACGAGCTGCAGTGGCGCCCCGACGACCCCGACTACCTCAACCAGTGGGAACACCACGTCAGCGGAATCGAGACCGCCTGGGACGAGACCCGTGGTAGCAGCGACATCGTGATCGCCGTCCTCGACTCCGGCGTCACCCCGGGCCCTGAGTTCGGTGACCGATTGCTCGACGGCGCGAGCTTTATCGAAGGCGGCGACCCCCACGTCGACCCGCTGGGTCACGGCACCGCGGTCGCCTCGGTCGCTGCAGCCGGGGCCGACAACGGCGTCGGCGGCGTCGGCGCCTGCCCCGAGTGCAGCATCTTGCCCGTCCAGGTCGCCGAAGCCACCGGCAGCGTTCCGTGGAGCGCAGCCGCCAACGGCATCGTCTGGGCGGTCGACGAGGGAGCCGACATCCTCAACCTGAGCTTCGGCTCCCAGGTCCACAGCCAGGTGCTGGAGGACGCCGTCGACTACGCCATCAGCCGCGACGTCATCGTCATCGCCGCCGGCGGCAACTACGGCACGACCAACCCGGTCTACCCGGCCACCCTCGACAGTGTCATCAGCGTCGCCGGTCACGATCGCACGTTCGATCGCTACGGCTGGAGCAGCTACGGCCTCTGGGTCGACCTCGCGGCCCCGGGGTGCGCCCGGACCATCTACCAGGGCGAAACCAGCCCGGTTTGCGGCACCAGCTTCGCCTCCCCGTGGGTGGCGGGCGCCACCGCCCTCTTGCTGACAAGCGTCGGCGATCTCACCCCCGCTGCGGCCGAGGCGGTGCTCGAGAGCACCACCGCCCCCACCGACTACGTCGAGACGGGTCGGGTCGACGCCACGGTCCTGATCGGCGGTGGCTTCGCCACCCTCACCGATGTGCGGAACAAGGTCTCGGCCCGAGTGGTCGATCTCGACGGCCAGGCCCGGGGCGATGTCGTCCAGGTCGACCTGCTCGTCGACGGTGAACTCGCCGACAGCACCTCGGTCAACGGTGCGAGCTTCCAGCTCAGCTGGGATGCCCGCGACGCCGAACTCGGGCGCCACTCCGTCCAGGTCGACGCCCACGACAGCGAAGGCGACGTCATCCGCAGCCGGGCGCTCACGATCGAGGTGATCGACGGCACCGGCTTCGTCGACGTGAACCCCGGCGCCTTCTACGAGCGAGGCGTCGAGTGGATGGTTGCCGAGGAGATCACCACCGGCACCTCCCCCACCACCTTCTCGCCCGGCGCGGCGGTGAGCCGAGGCCAGCTGGCCACCTTCCTCTACCGGTACGCCGGCTCGCCCAGCGTGAACGCCACGACCGGCTTCACCGACGTCTCCGCCGGCGCCTACTACGCCGACGCCGTCGCCTGGATGGTCGCCGAGGGCATCACCACCGGCACCTCCCCCACCACCTTCTCGCCGAACGCCGGCGTGACCCGCGGCCAGCTCGCCACCTTCCTGTGGCGACTCGCCGGTGAACCGCAGGTCTGATCCGGCCCACCGAACAACCCTGGAAAAACCCCGGCCACCAGCGGCCGGGAGTGGTGAAGCGCCTGCGTCGACGTGCCTCGACTCAGGCGCTTCGCCGCGCCTCGGCACCGGTCTCCTCGACCGGCGACAACTCACCCGAATCGTCGACCGCGAGCCACAACGCCGCCCGGGCCCGATCGGCCTTGGCGCCCTGCAACCCGTTGGCTGCGACCACGCCCTCGATCATGTCGGCCACGACCGCCGACCACGGCCGCCCCTTCAGCTGCACCGCGACGGTCGGCACGCCCCCACGGAACCGCAGCGTGCGATGCACGCCGTCGAGCCCCGGCGGCGACCGGAACCCGGGCACCACGAGGGAGCGCAAACGAGCCGCTTGCCCGAGCGAACGGGCCGCGGCAGCAAATCGAAGACTCGTCGCTTCCACCGGTCCCCACTCTGCCGACGGGGTGTGACAGTGCCTTCGCTGCGGGCGGCGCCGCAGGCTCCCCGTGGCTGTCGCGGCGGTGTGCGACGCTCTCTGGGTGGAACCGAAGCAGGAGCTCAACCCGGCGCAACAGGAGGTCCTCGCCGAACTCGGCGCGCCGAAGGAGCAGCGTCCCGTCTTCGACGCCGTGCTGCGTCACGAACTCCAACGGGCCCTCGAGGACGGACTCGAACCGATGCTGCCGATGCTCGACCTCCGCGACGGCGAGAAGCCGGGCGACTCGATGTTCATCTCGAAATACGCCCTCGGCCAGGTGCTGGGGTGCGAGCGGAAGTTCGTCGTCGAGCAGGCGCAACCCTTCGAGTGGAAGGTCCCGATCGCTCGGGGCACCATCGCCCACAAGGCGATCGAACTCTCGGTGCACTGGCGTCGAGAGCTCGAGCCCCTCACGCTCGTCGACGAGGCGCTCGCCCGCCGCGGCGAGGGGATCGATCCGCTCGCCGACTGGCTGCAGACGATCTCGGAGACCGAACGAGCGGAGTTGCGGGGCTCGGTCAACGACCTCGTGGTGAAGTTCCTCGAGTGCTTCCCGCGGCTCAAGCCGGCCTGGTATCCCAGCACCGAGACCTCGTTGCGGGTCGAGATCCACGACCGGTTCGTCCTCAGCGGGCGCTGCGACCTCTCGATCGGTGTCGCCGACGGCGACCGGGCCGGCAAGGTGCTCGTCGACCTCAAGACCGGCACCACGTCGATCCATCACCGTGACGACCTGCGCTTCTACGCCCTGCTCGACGCGATCCGGATCGGCACGCCACCTCGCCGACTGGCGTCGTATTACCTCGATCAGGGCCGCTTCCAGATCGAGGACGTCACCGAGGATCTCCTCTTCTCCACCGTCGCCCGGGTGGTCGACGGGGTGGAGCGGATGCTGATGCTCGCCTCGGGCCAGCGGGATGCGACGACGGCGCCGGGTCCCGCGTGTCGGTGGTGCCCCGTGCGTCATGACTGTGACGACGGCAAACGCTTCCTGGCCGACGACGAGGACACCACCCTCGGCTCCGGCTGGTGATCAGTCCCGCCGGGGCGGGGCGGGCGTGGTCGGCTGGACCTCGCCGCCGTACGCCTCGGTGATCTCACCGGCCTCGGCGTCGAGGCCCTTGAGTCGCCCACCGATCGCGAGGAAGCCGGCGATCGTCAAGAACGCACCGCCGGCGACGCCGTAGGCGAACCGAGGGTCGGTGCGGTCGATCAGCTGGCCGAGGATCAGCTGACCGAGCGGGTTCGACGCGGTCAACATCGACAGGTACACCGCGAGCACCTTCGCTCGGACCGCCTCGTCGACCTGGAGCTGGATGGCGGTGTTGAGCGTGCTCGCCGAGGTCAGATGCGCCGCACCCATCATGAACCCGCCGGCGAGCGCGACGGCGAAGACCGGCGCGACGGCGATCACCAAGGCGCCCGCTGCGTAGAGGATGAGCGCGGTCTGTTGGATCTGCGATCGCCGGAAGCGCTGCGCCGCCCCGGCGATGATCGGCGACATCGACACTGCGCCGAGCCCGACGAACGACAGGAGCAGGCCGAAGCCCTGCTCGCCGCGGTCGAAGACGTCCTCGGCGACCGTGACCGACAGCGTCTGCAACGACAGCCCGAAGAACCCGATCATCGAGACGGTGAGGATCGCGGTGCGGATGCCGTCGCGTTGGAACGCATACCGGGCGGCGCCGGCGAACTCGTGCAGGGGCCGCATGCGTCCCTCGGGGCGGGCCGAGACCGTGTCGAGCCGCATCAACGCCAGGCCGGTGAGCACGGCGCTGTAGCTGATCGCGTTGACGAAGAACGCCCACCCCGGACCGAACCAGGCGATCGCGGCACCGCCCAGCGCCGGGCCGATCATGCGCGACGCGTTGAACTGGGCCGAGTTGAGGGTGATCCCGGCGAGGAGCTGCTCGCGGGGCACGATCTCGCTGACGATGGCCTGCCAGGCGGGGAGGTTGAGCCCGGCGGTCAGCCCCACCAGCACCGACACCGCGACGTACGCGCCGGGCGAGCGCACGCCGGCGAACCACATCACCATGAGGCCGAGGGCGACGAAGGCCTGGAGGGTCTGGGTGACGAGCAGCACCTTGCGGCGCGGATAGCGGTCGGCGATCGCGCCGCCGTAGGGCCCCATCAGCGCCATCGGCAGGATCTGGGCGAAGCCGGCGAAACCGACCCACCCCGCGCTGTCGGTCAGGTCGAAGACGACCAGCGGGATCGCGAGCGTCTGGAACCAGCGCCCGATGTTGGAGGTCAGTCCGCCGAACCAGAAGAGCCGGTAGTTGCGCAGCCGGAAAACCGAGAAGCTCTCGCGGAGCCCGCCGCCGCTCACCGGGCCGGACCGATCAGCTCCGGGAACCAGTCGAGCCGGAGCCGGTCACCGTCGACCATGCCGTGGTCGGGAAACGGCGGTGACGTGGGGCCGGGACGCGTCACGTAGCGGGCGTCGTCACCGACGAGCCGCAACGAGAAGGCCCGTCGACGGGTCTCACCCGGGTTGCCCCGGGCCCCGTGCACGACGCCGTAGTGGAAGGCGATGGCATCGCCCGGCTCGAGTGCCCACTCGAGCACCTCGAACCGATCGGGTTCGAGGTCGGGGTCGGGCACCGGGAGGTAGTCGTCGACGCCCGGGTAGAAGTCATCGCCCTGGAGCCACCGGACCGGGAGCACGTCGCGGTCCCACCGGTGCGATCCGGCGATCAGCCGGAGCGTCGTGGCCTCGGTGACCGGGTCGAGCGGGATCCAGAAGCTCACCGTCTGACGCCCCTGGACGAAGTAGTAGGGCCGGTCGCTGTGCCACGGCGTGGGCGTGGCGGTTCCCGGCTCCTTCACGAGCACGTGGTCGTGGAACAACTGGACGGTGGCCGAGCCCATGAGTTGGGCGGCGAGGGCGGCTGCGTCGGACGTTCGGGCGAAGCGTTCGAACTCGTCGATACGAGTCCAGTTGACGTAGTCGTCCCAGAACCGGCCCGGCGCTCCCGCGGGCACGTTTTCGGCGAAGTACTCGCCCGGTTCGGCCTCGTTGGTCTCGATCCCGGCGGCGAGCGTGTCGATCCACTCGGTGAACACCCCTCGCAACACGACGGCACCGTCCCGATCGAAGGACTCGATCAGGTCCGGGGAGACGAGTGGGGGCATCGGGTCACCGTACCCATCCGTCGACGCCTACCTCGAAATGGCTCGGCGGGAGTGCCACACTCTCGCCATGAGTCTCATCACCACCGAGGTCCGCGGTCGGGTCGGCCTGCTCACGCTGCACGATCCCGACAAGCGCAACGCCATCACGCTCGCCATGAACGACGAGATCGGGGCGGCCCTCGACACCTGGGAGGCCGACGAGAACATCGGCGCGGTCGTGCTCACCGGGGCGGGGCGAGGCTTCTGCGCCGGCGCCGACCTCGACGACCTGATGGCCGGATCGAACGCCGAGGAGATGAAGGCGATCTACGACGGGTTCCTGCGCATCGCCCACACACCGCTGCCGACCATCGCCGCAGTCAACGGCGCGGCCGTGGGCGCCGGCATGAACATGGTGCTCGCCTGTGATCTCGTCCTCGCCGGGCGGGAGTACGCGAAGTTCGATTCGCGGTTCCTGCAGATCGGCATCCACCCGGGCGGCGGCCACACCTGGCGCCTCCGCCAGATCGCAGGCCGGTCGACGACCATGGCGATGGTGATGTTCAACCAGATCCTCCGGGCCGATCGGGCCAAGGAGGTCGGGCTCGCGTGGGACGTCGTCGACGACGCCGACCTGGTCGACACCGCCGTCGAGATGGCTGCGGTCGCCGCCGGGCAGGATCGTGAGCTCAACGCCCGCACCAAGGCGACGATCCTCACCCTCGACACGATCACCGAGTCGAATCAGGCGGTCGACTACGAGATCCATCCGCAGCTGTGGTCGATGGGCCAGCCTCCGTTCATGGAGCTGGTGCAGCGGCTGCAGAAGGACATCTCGTCGAAGAGCTGACATGAGCGAACCGGGGATGGTCGAGGTCGATCTCGAGGCGGGCGAGACGGTGCTCGATGTCTACGAGCGCAACGGTTGGGGTGACGGGCTGCCGCTCGAGGCGCCCACGCCCGAGCGGGTCGACGCCATGCTCCGCACCCTCGGGCCGGTCGACGGGCGGCCGGTCGACCCCGACGAGGTCGTCGCCGTGCTCCCGCCCCGGTCGGGCGAGGCCACCCGTCGCACCATCGCGATCAATGCCGTCCTCGCCGGCTGTCGCCCCGAGCACCTGCCGGTGCTGATCTCGGCCGTGCGGGCGCTCGCCCACCCCGATCTCAACCTGCGGGGCGTCAACGCCACCACCCACTCGGTCGCTCCCCTGCTGATCGTGCACGGTCAGGCCGCCGTCGATGGGGGCTTCAACTCCGGCCTCGGCGCCTTCGGTCCCGGCAACCGGGCCAACGCGACGGTCGGCCGGGCGCTGCGGCTGATCCTGCTCCACATCGCCGGCGCCCGTCCCGGCCCCGGCGACGCGTCGACGCAGGGCGGCCCCGCGAAGTACAGCTACTGCGTGGCCGAGAATCTCGCCGAGTCCCCGTGGGGCGGCTACGCCCGCAGTGTTGGCGTGGACACCGCGTCGGCCGTCACGATCCACTGTGGCGAGGCACCGCACAACGTCCACGACATGGAGTCCGAGGAGCCCGCCCGGATCCTCGACAAGGTCGCCTCGGCGATGACCTCGACCGGCCAGAACAACGCGCCGATCAGCCAGGGCGAGTACTTCGTCGCCCTCTGCCCCGAACACGCCGCCGCATGCGCCGCCGACGGGTGGACCCGCGACCATGTCGCCGCGTATCTCTTCAACCAGGCGCGGATGCCGGTCGGCGAACTCCGTCGAGCGTTCGGGCTCCGGGCCTGGGCGCCGTGGATGCAGCGCCTGAGCGACGACGACCTCGTCCCGATGACCGAGACCGCAGCCAACATCAAGGTCGTCGTGATCGGCGGCGCCGGCAAGCACAGTTCGGTGATCCCCAGCTGGGGCATGACCCGCAGCGTCACGCTCCCGGTCGAGCCATGACCGATCAGCCGACGAAGATCCACTTCCACGACGACAATCTGAGCCAGGCGGTGACCCTGTACGCCGGCCCCCGTAGCCGGTTGGCGACCATGACCGACGTCGTGTTCCTCGACGGCCGCCACATGATCGTCACCAACCTGGCCGGGCAACAGATTCACCTGCTGCGTCGCAGTCGAAGGACCGGGCGTTGGGACGTCATCGACACGGTCATCACGTCGGTCTTCGGCGAACGGACCCGCACCGACCTGGCGAGCCTTCACCGGGGCACACGGCGGGTGGCGGTGTCGAATTGCTGGAATCGCTCGGCCTCGATCTACCGCTACTCACGCTGGGGGATCCGCCACGAACGCGACATTCCCGTGACCGAGGAGGGTGCCGGTTTCAGCCACGGCGTCGAGTTCAGCCCCGACGGCCGCCATCTCGTGATCGTCGACAGCAACCGCACCTGCAAGGTTCGCTTCTACGACGTCGGGACCGGGGAGGAGATCTACGCGTTCGCGGAGGAGGACCTGCGTCCCAAGGACGCCTCCTTCATCGACCGCGACCTGCTCGCGGTTCCGATGTGCACGGGATCACCGACCCCCGACGCCGCCGACCAATACCACACCAGCATCTTGTTGTACCGGGTCGCCGCCGAGGCCGGCCACCACGAGCAGGTCGACCGGGTCGAACTGCCTCTGGCCCACACCGACGGCGTGTTCCACGACCGCGGCGAGGTGTTCGTCGCCGACCAGACCAACGACGTCGTGAAGGTCTACGCCGTCACGGGGGAACGCCTCGCGTTCGTCCGCGACATCCCCGGCATCTCGTTTCCTCATGGCATCGCGACGCACCGCGACACGGTCGCGGTCACCAGCTACGGCGATGCCTCGGTGAACCTGTTCTCTCGTTCTGCGCCGCGGTTCGACCCGGTCGAGACCTATGCGGTCCGCAAGACCCGACGCGCCCGCCGGCACTACCGACGTCAGCTCACGGGCTTTCGCCGCGCCGAGGCGCAGGCTGCCGCCGAGGCCAAGGGCGCCGAGGCCGAGGGCGCCGAGGCCGAGGGCGCCGAGGCCGAGGCCAGCAGTTAGCCTCCGGCCCATGGGCTTCTCCGCTTCGCCGTCCGCAGCCGTCGCCGACTTCGGGTTCGGCACCCAGATCCGCAAGTCGCCCTACTTCGACGCCACCGTGCGCTGGGGTGCGACCGGCTTCTCGACCTACAACCACATGTACATCCCCCGCGACTTCGGGGATCCGGAGCAGAACTTCTGGAACCTGGTGAACGAGGCGATTCTCTGCGACGTCGCCGTCGAACGTCAGGTCGAGATCACCGGGCCCGATGCCGCCCGCTTCACCCAGCTCCTCACCTGCCGCGACCTCTCGCTGATGCAGGTCGGCCAGTGCAAGTACATCCTCATCACCAACGCCGACGGCGGCCTGCTCAACGATCCGGTGCTGCTGCGACTTGCCGAGAACCACTTCTGGATCTCACTCGCCGACAGCGACATCCTCTTGTGGGCCCAGGGTGTCGCCACCCACGCCGGCATGGACGTCACCATCCGCGAGCCCGACGTCTCGCCGCTGCAGCTCCAGGGCCCGAAGTCGGGCGAGATCATGACCGTCCTGTTCGGCGACTGGGTCGGCGAGCTCAAGTACTACTGGCTGCGCGAGACCGAACTCGACGGCATCCCCCTCGTCGTGAGCCGCACCGGCTGGTCGAGCGAGCTCGGCTACGAGATCTACCTGCGCGACGGCAGCCGGGGCGACGAGCTCTGGGAGAAGATCATGGCCGTCGGCACGCCGATGGGTCTCCAGCCGGGCCACACCTCGTCGATCCGGCGTATCGAGGGCGGCATGCTCAGCTACCACGCCGACGCCACGATCGACACCAACCCGTTCGAGCTCGGCCTCGATCGGCTCGTCGCCGTCGACAGCGACGTCGAGTTCATCGGCAAGGACGCCCTTCGCCGCATCCGTGACGAGGGCGTGAGCCGCACGCAGGTCGGCATCGTCATCGAGATGGATCCGCTCACCGGTCCCAACACGACCTTCTGGCCGGTCATGGCCAACGGCCAGCAGGTCGGCGAGGTCACGTCGGCGGTGTGGTCGCCCCGCCTCGAACAGAACATCGCCCTCGCCATGGTGAGCGTCGGTGCATCCGAAACCGGCACGGCGCTGACGGTCGACACGAACCTCGGCCCGAAGACCGCCACGGTCGCCGAGAAGCCGTTCTACGACCCCAAGAAGTCGCTCGCCACCGGCTGAGCCAGCGCCCTCAGACGCTCCCGCGCAGCACGCAGAACTCGTTGCCCTCGGGGTCAGCCATCACGACCCACGACACGTCGTCACCCTGCCCGATGTCGGCACGGGTCGCTCCCATCGCGAGGAGTCGCTCGACCTCGGCCGCCTGGTCGTCGGGACGGAAGTCGAAGTGCAGCCGGTTCTTGGGGTGTCGATCGGCCGGCGAGTCGATGAAGAAGATCCCGGGCACCCGATCCGGTTCGGGCCGGATCTCCAAGACCACCGGACCCTCGTCGACGACGACCCACCGCAGGGCCTCCGCCCACCATTGCCCGAGGGCGACGGCGTCGTCGGCTTCGACCGTGACCTGCTCCCATTCGAGGCTCATGGCGCCACCCTAGGACTTGAAGCCGACGCCGGTGCCTGGGATCGTGTGCCCGTGCTGATCCACACGCCAGAGGGAGGCGTCGGCGAGATCCCGACGACCGGTGCCGCCTCGATCCCGGTACTCACCGGCAAGAAGATCGGGCTGCTCGACAACCGCAAGCCCAACGCGAACATCGTGCTCGAGCACGTCGCGGCGCGGCTCGCGACCCGCACGGGCACCACAGTCGTGCGACGCGACGACAAGAACGCCGCCATCCCGTGTGACGATCAGGTGCTCGAGGGCATCGCCAAGGAGGTGGAGGTCGTCCTCACCGGCACTGCTGATTGAGGCAGCTGCACGTCGTGGAGTGTCCACGACTCTGTGAAGCTCGAAGCGATGGGCGTGCCGACCGTGGTCGTCACCACCGAACAGTTCCGTCGCCTGACCGACCAGGTCGCCAGGAGCCTCAACCGCCCCGACCTGCGCATCGTCGAGACCCGACACCCGATCGGCGGCGTCGACGAGGAGACGGCACGAGCGTGGGCCGACGAGGTGGTCGAAGACGTGATCGCCGCGCTCACCGAGCCCTGATGATCACGATCGATCACGCGGGCAAGATCGCCCTGGTCACCGGCTCCGGGGCCGGCATCGGTCGCGAGATCGCCCGGTGGCTGGCCGCTGCCGGTGCCCACGTGATCGTCAACGACATCCGCGTGGCCCACGCCGAGGCGGTCGTTGCCGAGATCACCGATGCCGGCGGTTCGGCCGAAGCCCACGTCGCCGACCTCCGCGACGACACCGCCATCGATGCGATGACGGCGGCCATCCTCGAGCGCCACGGTCGTCTCGACATCGCCGTCAACAACATCGGCATGTACCCGCCGGGCCGCACGCCGAAGCCCTTCACCGCCGGCCGCGGCGACGACTACCGCGACATCGTCGACCAGAACCTCGTGCTTGCCGCCCTCTGTGGCCGAGCCGAAGCCGAGGCGATGGCGGAGTCGGGTGGCGTGATCGTGTTCGTGTCGTCGGGCGAGACCACCCGGCCGGCACCGTTCACGTCGATCTACGCGGCGGCGAAGGCGGCGCTCAACCATCTGGTCACCTCGATGGCGGTCGAGCTCGGCCCGGCCGGCATCCGGGTGCTGGCCATGGCGCCGGGCACCACTCGGACCGAGATGGTCGCGGAGGCGTACAGCGAGGAACGCTTCGCCGAGATCGCCCGATCGACACCGCTTCGGTACGCCGTCGAGCACGACGAACTCGCCCGTCTCGCGGTGTTCTTGACCAGTGATCTGGCCCGGGCAATCACCGGCCAACTCATCCTCGCCGACGCAGGAGCGTTCCTCTCGCGCACCCGTCCCCCGAACGAGAATCCCGATCGCTCCTGAAATCGGTACGCCGACCGAGGCGATCGCGGCGCTGAAGGCGAAGATCTCCGCCGATCCCCGGCCAGCATGGGCCTCATGAACGACAACGAACGCTTCGAGATGCTCATGGAGGGCGTGCTTCTCGCCTTGCTCGAGATCCCCCAGGGCGACGATGTGCCGCGCTCCCGCTCGGTGTGGACGCTCACCGACCGCCTGGCGGAGCTCCGCAGCGCCTGATCGAGGTCAGAAGCCGATCCAGTCGGCGGCGAGCTTCTCGCCGCGTTCGGCCCAGTCCTCGGCGGTGATCGCGTAGCGGACATGGTCCTCCCACACGCCGTTGATCTCCAGGTACTTGCGGGCGGTGCCTTCGTCGCGGAGGTCGAGTTTCTCGGCGACTCGCCTGCTGGCCGAGTTGCGGGGAACGATCGCCGCTTGCACCCGATGCAGATGGAGTTCTTCGAAGCAGAAGCGCAGCACGACGACGAACGCCTCGGGCACGTACCCGTGACCGGCCTGGGCCTCGTCGATCCAGTAGCCGATGTAGGCGTTCTGAAACGGTCCCCGCTGGATCGAGTTGAGGTTCACCTCACCGGCGAACACGCCTTCGACGAACACGCCGAAGCCGTGCCCGGTGCCGAGTTGGCGCTCACGCTGGCGAGCCGAGCAGCGGGTCGCGAACGCGTGGGCGTCTTCGACCACGTCGGGCTGGCCCGGCAACCGCTGCGGTTCCCACCGGGTCAGCCAGTCGTGGTTGCGCCGACGGACCTCCTGCCACTTGGCGAAGTCTCCGGGCTCGAGAGGGCGCAGCAGCACTCGGCGGCCGAACAAGGTCGTCACGGGCGACAAACGTAGCCCGCGTCAGACCTCCAACTGGCGTCCGAGCGATTCGACGGCGTCGATGAACTCCTCGACCATCTCCATCACGACGCGTGCGGCGGGCTTGGACTCGTTCATGTTGCCGACGATCTGGCCCACGAAGTAGTTCGAGAGCGCCTCCGCGCCAGAGCCAGCGTTGTGGGCCGCCCGGTCGATGCGCATGATCGCCTCACCGGTCAGCACCATCTGCATCGGCATGCCGAGCGGCATCGGCGTCTCGGGGTTCTCCCACTCGTCGGTCCACGCTGACGTGAGCTGACGGGCGTGCTTGCCCGTGCGGCTGCGCGACCGGATCGTGTCCGACGACGACGCGGCGAGGAACTTGTCCTTCACGACCGGGTGGGTCTCGGCCTCGTCGGTGGTGAGCCACACCGAACCGCACCAGACGCCGGCCGCGCCGAGCGCCATCGCGGCGGCCATCTGGCGGCCCCGGCCGATGCCGCCCGCACCGAGCACGGGGGTGTCGCCGACGGCGTCGACGATCTCGGGGATCAGGACCATCGTGCCGATCTCGCCGGTGTGGCCACCGGCCTCGGAGCCCTGGGCGATGATGAAATCGACCCCGGCGTTGACGTGACGTTCAGCGTGCTGGGCCTTCCCCGCCAGCGCGCCCGTCTTCACGCCGACCTCTTGGCAGCGGTCGATCATGTGCTGCGGCGGCGGGCCGAGGGCGTTCACGATCAGCGAGGCGCCGTGGGCGAGCGCGATCTCCAGGTTGGGTTCCTGTGACTCCGCCGACATCGGTGCGGCGGCGGCGTTGCCGCCCCGCCCGAGGCCGCGGCCTTCCCCGTCGTCGGCGAGCGGCGGAACGTCGTAGCGCTCGAGGATGTCGTCGAGGAACGCCTTGGTCTCGGGCGGGATCAAGTCACGGACCTGCCCCATGTTGAGGCCGCCTTCGTCGGAGCCCGCGTACTTGGCGGGGACGATCAGGTCGACGCCGAAGGGGCGATCGCCGATCTCGTCCTTGATCCACTCGAGATCGATCTCGAGCTGCTTCGGCGAGTGGGCCACCGCACCGAGCACGCCGAGCCCGCCGGCTTTCGTGACAGCGGCGACGACGTCGCGGCAGTGGGTGAAGGCGAAGATCGGGACGTCGATCCCGAACATGTCGGTCATTGCTGTTTTCATGATGCTGGTGTCTTCATGGTCGTGTGCCCTACTTCCGCTTCACCTGCACGGGCAGGCTCGTGTAGCCCTTCACGAACGACGAGAGTGTCCGCTCCGGTTCGGCCTGGATTTCGATGCGCTCGAATCGCGGCAGGATCTCTTCCCACAGGATGCGAAGCTGCAGTTCGGCGATGCGGGCACCCATGCAGTAGTGGATGCCGTGACCGAAGGCGAGGTGACGGTCGGCGTTGGGACGCTCGAGATCGACGACGTCGGCGTTGTCGCCGAACACGGCCTCGTCACGATTTGCCGACAGGTACCAGAGCAGCACCTGATCGTCCTTCTTGATCTGCTTGCCTCGGAACTCGACGTCTTGCGTGGCGGTGCGGCGCATGTAGGCCAGCGGCGTCTGCCAGCGGATGATCTCCGGCACGAGGTTCGAGATCAGGCTCGGATCGGCGATGAGCTTGTCGTACTGCTCGGGCCACGTGTTCAGCGCATAGACGCTGCCCGTCATCGAGTTGCGGGTGGTGTCGTTGCCGCCGACGATCAACAAGATGAGGTTGCCGAGGTGCTCGATCGGCGACTTGTCCTTCGTCGAATCACCGTGGGCGAGCATCGACACCATGTCGAACCCCGGGTTCTCGCGGCGCTGCTGGAAGAGCCGGTCGAAGTAGTCGACACACTCCATGATCTGCTCGCGGAAGTACTGCCGGCTGTTGGCGACATCACGGGTGCCGGGTTCGGGCACCGTCGTCGCGAGGTCGGACCACTTGGTGAGCAGACGGCGATCCTCGAGCGGGAAGTCGAAGAGCGTCGCGAGCATCAGTGTCGTCAGCTCGATCGAGACCGTGTCGACCCAGTCGAACGTCTCGCCCTCGGGCAGCGAGTCGAGCACGGCGGCGGTGCGTTCACGGATCAGGTCCTCGAGGTTGCGGAGGCTGCTCGGTGCAGAGATGCCCCGCACCGTCTTGCGCTGGTCGGTCTGGGTGGGTGGGTCCATCGCGATGAACGCGTCGAACGGGATCGCGCCCTCGGGCAGCGGCGTGCCCACGGGAATGCCGAGGGTGATGCCCTGGGCAGATGAGAAGTTCTGCCAGTCGCCCTCGACGTCGCGGACGTCCTGCCAGGTGGTGATCGACCAGTAGCGACCCGACGAGCCGAGCTCGTTCAAGTGCACCGGATCTTCGGCCCGCAGGCGGGCGAAGTGCTGCTGCCACCGGTCCTCGCGAAACAGGTGACAGTTGAACGGGTTGATCTCGTCGATCGGGAGCTCGCCGGCGCCCGGTGCATCCGCTCCGAAGCGGGCCTGCTCGAACTCGGGGCTCGCGCCCTGGCGGGTCGAGAGCCACTCCTCACGGGTGAGTTGCGTGTCGGTCATCAGCCTCTCGCTTTCTGGGTTTCGGCCCAGGTCATGCCCTTTTGTACGTCAGGCTCACGGGGAAGTCCCAATGCCATCTCCGCGACCATGTTGCGTTGAATCGCCCAGGTGCCACCGCCGAGCGTCAAGGCGGGCGAGAACAGGTAGCCGTAGTGCCACACCGGGTCGACCTCGGGGAAGTGCTCCTTGCGGAAGTTGATCTCGGTCGCGCCGCCCCGCGAGCCCTGGGCGAGGTCGCCCGACGGGCCCGAGCCGGTGAGCATGCCGTCGGCCCCGACGATCTCCTTGGCGAGCTCCATGACCTCCTGGCCGTGTTCGTCGGCCATCAGCTTCTGGATCGACGCCTCGATGCCGGGCGTGCGGCCGTTGAGCTTCGCCGACAGCGTGCGGAGGCGGTTGAGTCGCAGCACCTCGGCGTTGGCGAACAGGCGGGCGACCTTCTGGCGCATGACCGCACTCGTGACGCCCCCGGCGTCACGGACGAGGCTGAGCAGGTCGTACGCCGACGGGCCCGCGCCCCACAGCGACCCGGCCGAGCTGAGCGAGACCCGCTCGTTCGCGAGCGTGACCTTGGCGAGCCGCCAGCCGTCGCCCTCGTCGCCGATGCGGTTCTCGACGGGCAGGCGCATGTCGTCGAAGAAGACCTGGTTGAACGAGTGGGCCGTCGTCATGTCGACGATCGGCGACATCGTGAGACCAGGCGTTTGCATCGGCACCGCGAAGTACGAGATGCCTCGATGCTTCGGAGCTTCGGGGTCGGTGCGGGCGATCAGGATGCCCATGTCGCTGACGTGGGCGCCGGACGACCAGATCTTGGCGCCGTTGATGACGTACTCGTCGCCGTCGCGCACCGCCCGAGTAGCGAGGTTGGCGAGATCGGAACCGGCCTCGGGCTCGGAGAACAACTGACACCAGATGTCGTCGTGCGTGAAGATCCGATCGAGGTAGCGGTCCTTTTGCTCGTCGGTGCCACCGAGCAGGATCGTCGGGGCGGCCCAGCCGACCCCGATCGCGTTCGACGCCATCTCCCGGCCGCCTTTGCGCTTCACCTGCAACCCGGCGAGTTCTTGCTGGATGATGATCTGGTGGATCGGGTCGGCCCCGATCCCCCACGGCTCGGGCCAGTGCGGCACGACGTAGCCGGCCTCGTGCAGGTCGGCCTGGGTCGGTTCGGGGTTGGCCTCACGCCACGCCCGCACGGCGAGGCGCCTCGGGTCGTCGTCGGCCGGGAAGTCGAAGTCCATCAGCGGTACTCCTCGGGGATCCAGGACGCCAGACGCTTCTCGAGGAAGGC
The DNA here is from genome assembly GCA_039815945.1 of Actinomycetota bacterium. Taxonomy (GTDB): domain Bacteria; phylum Actinomycetota; class Acidimicrobiia; order Acidimicrobiales; family Aldehydirespiratoraceae; genus UBA11606. The sequence continues at coordinate 19,848 of JBCBYI010000034.1, forward strand.
GGCCATGCCCTCCTTGGCGTCGTCGCCGTTGAACAATTCGGCGGACAGCGGTGCCGTCCACGCGAACGCATCGTCGGTGGTCATGTTCGGCACGTTGGCCAACAGCTGCTTCGTCACCGCCAAGGCTGCCGGGCTGCCCTTCACGAGATCACCCACGACCTCGTCGACGACGGTGTCGATCTCGTCGGCCGCCGCCGCTCGATTGATGATGCCCATGCGTGCGGCCTCGGGTGCGAGGAAGCGATTGCCCCGAAGGAAGGCGGCCCGGGCGTCGCTCGCTCGCATCTTCGGCAGGCACAGCACCGAAATCATGGCCGGCGCCACGCCGATGCGGACCTCGGTGAAGCCCATCTTCGCCGTGTCGAGCACGACTGAGTAGTCCATCGCTGCAGCGAGGCCCATGCCGCCGGCGACACAGTGACCGTTGATCTTGCCGACGTACGGCTTGGCCGACGTCCCGAAACGGGCGAACATCTCGGCCGGGTCGACCTGCCGCAGCGGCTTCGCGTCGCTGCGACCGGAGCGCTCCGACAGGTTCGCGCCGGCGCAGAACGTGTTGCCGGTGTTGGTGAGGACGATCACGCGCACAGCGTCGTCGGCCTCGGCCGCATCGAGGGCGTCCATCAACTCGCTGGTGAGCTGGGCGCTCAGCGCGTTCTTGCGTTCGGGATCGTTGAGGGTGACGGTGCAGACACCACCCACGACCTCGCTGTGTACGACCGGGTTGGTCATGTCGGTCCTTTCACGAGGCCGCCCAGCACGACGTCGACCATCGCGTCGGCGGCGTCCTTCGGGCTCGACGAGAGCGTGGGCATCACGTCGGGGCGAGCGAAGTCCGCGCCGAGTCCGGCGATCATCCTGGCGACGGCGGTGGTGTCGACCGGGGCGATCTCGTCC
>JBCBYI010000034.1:20754-23458 GCA_039815945.1 Actinomycetota bacterium
AGCAGGGTCCGGGTCACGTCGATGATGTAGTGCGAGTGCGCAGCGTTGAGTGCGAGGCCCTCGTCGATCGAGGCCATGTCGTCGGCGAACTCCTGGGTCGTGTCCTGCACCGCGACCGTCGCGGCGGAGAGATAGGCCCGCACGGCGTCGAGCGCGCTCATGTCGTCGGCGATCGCTCGACGCGCACTCCGGCCCACCTTCCGCAGGTTGCGATCGACCACCATCAGTACGAGGGCGTTGCGCCCCGCAGCGAGTCCGTAGAGGGTCCGAAGTGAGCAATTGAGCTGGGAGGCGAGCTCGGCCATGGTGACGTCGACGAAGCCCTTGTCGAAGATTCGACCGAGCTCGTCGAGGATCTCGCGTTGGCGCTCGGTCAGCTCGGCCTCTCGCTCGCGGCTCAACACTGGCTCGGGCGCTGGCACGGCACGCAGACGATCGTGGAGGCTGGTCACAGCAGGCTCACCGGGATGTCGGCGTGGCGGGCCCGGAACCACTCCCCCAACGACTTGGCCTGACCGTCCTGGCGGGTCGACGCGGCGACGCCCTCCTGGAGGAGACCGTGGATCACGAAGTTGAGCGACCACAGGTTGGCCAACTCGTGACGGTCGATCTCGAGGTCGGCCGCTTCGGGCAGCAGGTCACGCACTCGTTCGACGGTGAGCTCCTGCGCCATCCACGCGTAGGCCTCGGCGGAACGGGCGAAGACCCCGAGGTTCGCGTTGCCGCCCTTGTCACCCGATCGCGAGCCCAGGATCGTGCCGAGCGGCAGCCGCTTCGTCTCACCGCCGGGCGCGTCGGGCAGATCGATGATCGGCGCGTCGATCCGGTCGCCGCCGGCGGGGGCCACCGACTCGACGACGGTGCGGTCGCCTCCGAGCACGACGACGTGCTGGGGCACGAGATCGGCCGGTACGAGGCCCGAGGTGTGCACGCCGAACGGCTTGCCGATCCCGGCACCTCCCAGGCCGTAGAACCCCGGGATGGTGGCGAGCGCCATGTCGTTGATGCCGACCGCGATCGCCTTGGTCTTGCGTTCGTCGGCGTCCTTCACCGTGAGCCGCCACTGGGCGGTGGCGGCCTCGTTCGAGGAAGGATCAGCGTGATCGGTGCGCACGACGGAGGTGGTGACCGACTCGAAGTCGTCCGGCGAGACCGGAGCGGCTTCCCAGAACGCCGCCTCGAGCAGCTCGGCCTTGGCCGCGATGTCAAGACCGGTGAGGGCGAGCACGATGTCGGAACGGAACCCGCCCCAGGAGTTCATCGAGACCTTCAGCCGCTCGGGCGGCCGCTCACCCTTGGTGCCCGAGATTCGCACCCGATCGGGCCCCTCCTGCGAGAGTGCCATCGTGTCGAAGCGGGCGGTGACATCGGGGCCGAGATAGCCGGGCGGACCGATCTCGTAGAGCAACTGCGACGTGACGGTGCCGACCGTGACCGCACCCCCGGTGCCGGGATGCTTGGTGATGACCGACGAACCGTCGGCCCCGATCTCGGCCAGCGGGAACCCGGCCCGTGCGAGGCCGGGGATCTCGGTGAAGAACGAGTAGTTGCCGCCCGTGGCCTGGGTGCCGCACTCGATGACGTGACCGGCGGCGACGGCCCCGGCCATGGCGTCCCAGTCGTCGCGGGCCCAGCGGTGGTGCCACGCCGCCGGACCGGCGACGATCGCCGCGTCGGTCGTGCGGCCGGTGACGACGATGTCGGCACCCATGTTCAGTGCCTCGACGATGCCCCAGGCGCCCAGGTAGGCGTTGGCCGAGATGTAGTCGATCGGGGCAACCGGCTCATCGGTCTCGAGATCGAGGATGTCGATGCCGGCCTCACGAAGCTCGTCGAGCCGGGGCAGCAGGTCGTCGCCGTTGACGTAGGCGATCGTCGGGTTGAGGCCGAGGGTGTCGGCCACCTCGGCGACCGCTTCGGCGCAGTGGTCGGGGTCGAGGCCGCCGGCGTTCGAGACCACCTTGATGCCCTGATCGAGACAGCTCCCCATGACCTGCTCCATCTGCTTCACGAAGGTGCGGGCGTAGCCCGACCCCGGCCGCTTCGCCTGCGTGCGGGCGAGGATCAGCATCGTGAGCTCGGCCAGCCAGTCGCCGGTGAGCGCATCGATCGGTCCGCCCTCGACCATCTCCTTCGCGGCCGACAGCCGGTCGCCGTAAAACCCGGAGCAGTTGGCGATGCGGATGGGAGTGGTCACTGGTCGCCCCCGCTGCACTCGCCGCCATCCGGCGGAACCGCGCTCACTGTTCACCCTCTTGAGCCGGTTCCTCGATCGTGAGCAGCAGCGCCCCGTTCTCGACCTGGTCGCCGACGGCGATCGGCAACCCGGTGACCGTGCCGTCAAACGGTGCGGTGATGTGGTGCTCCATCTTCATCGCCTCGAGGACGACGAGGACCTGACCGGCCTCGACCGTGTCGCCCACCGCACACCGCAGCTCGATCACCGAGCCGGGCATCGGCGCCACGAGCCCGCCGGTCGGCAGCTCCGAACCGGGGATCGTGAACCGAGGCTTCACCGGGAGCGTCACGGTCGTGCGGCCGAGGGTGACGTAGGCCACTCCGGCAGCGACGGTGACCGCCGCCCGCAGCCGTCGACCGTCGATCTCGACCTCGACCTCGCCGGGTGTCCACTCGTGCACGAGCACGACCTCGCCCGAGCCGAGCGTGAAGCCGCCGTTGCGGCGCAGCGAGTATTCGACCCGAT
>JBCBYI010000350.1:0-552 GCA_039815945.1 Actinomycetota bacterium
CTCTACCGTCAGGCCCTGCAGGTGCTCGCCGAAGAGACGGGAGAGCGTCGCCCGCGCTGAACCACGAAAACCGGTCGCTGTCAACCGGAGCTTCCGATCCCGGTCGACGGATCTCCCGTCCATGGCGTTACCGACCCGGGAGGAGGTGTCGCGTTGGCGAGTGAAGGCGACAACGGACCCGAGAGCCCACAGAACGATTTCTCCCGATGGTGGATCGCCGCCCTGGGGCTGGTGTTCCTCGTGGTGGTGGTCGGATTGACCCAGTTCGCCTGGAACCAGCGCGAAGAGGCCACGTCGTGGACCGAGCTCAAGGCGCTGGTGGCCGACGACCAGATCGAGAAGGTCACGTTCGAGGGCGAGTGGGTGCGTGCGGTCCGCAAGGGCGAGGAGCGCGATGGCAAGTCGCTCATCCAGGTCACGCGCGTGCAGGGCGACGAGAGCTTCATCGCGCTGCTCGAGTCCCACGGGGTCGAGTACACCGCGGTCCAGCCCAACCCCTGCGCGTCGGGCAGCCTCACGTTCCTGCTCCTGCCCCTCATGATGCTCGCGCTG
>JBCBYI010000351.1:0-538 GCA_039815945.1 Actinomycetota bacterium
CGAGCAGCTCGGCAAGCGGGTGCGCAACGGCAAGGTCGAGAAGCTGCCCTACATCCTCGTGGTCGGCGACGACGACGTCGCCAACGACACCGTCGGCGTCAACAAGCGAGGCCAGGACAAGCCCGAGCGCGACGTCACGGTCGACGACTTCATCGCCCGCCTGGGCGACGAGGTCGAGACCAAGGTCTGAGTCGTGGAGCACCTCTGGGCGGGGTGGCGCAACTCCTACGTCCGGGGTGGCGACGCCGAGGGTGAGGATCAGCGTCCGGCGATCGAGGTCGCCGATGACCAGACGCTGTTCGAGGCCATCCTGCACTCCGGGTATCCCGATCGCGACACGCTGATCCTCTGGCGAGGGGAGCGGGTGTTCGCCATGCTCAACGCCTACCCGTACACCTCGGGTCACCTCATGGTGCTGCCCAAGCGTGCGGTCGTGCAGCTCACCGAACTCGACGACGACGAGTACGCCGAGCTGTGGCACGGCGTCCGCCTTGCGACGCGTGCGGTCGAGGCCGCCTACGCGCCGCAGGGCATCAAC
>JBCBYI010000352.1:0-532 GCA_039815945.1 Actinomycetota bacterium
TGGGCTCGCCGCCCTTGTCGGAGAAGAGGGCGATGACGAGGCGGGTCGTGTAGGCGACGGTCAGAACCGAGCCGATGGTGACACCGGCGAGGATGAGGTCGCCGGCGGCGCCGGACTCGCCGAGCGACGCCTCGATCGCCGCTTCCTTCGCGGGGAACCCGAGGAGCGGTGGAACGCCCGCCATCGAGAGACCGGCGAAGACCATCACCCAGAACGCGATCGGCATCGAGCGGCGCAGGCCCGAGAGGGTGCGGATGTCGCGACTGCCGGCGCGGACGTCGATCTCGCCGACCGCCATGAAGAGTGCGGCCTTGAACACGGCGTGCGCGACGACGAGCGACACCGCGGCGAAGATGGCCTTGCCGCTGCCGAGCGCCATCATCGCGGTCATCAAGCCGAGCTGGCTGACCGTGCCCCAGGCGAGCACGAGCTTGGCGTCGGCATGGCGCAACGCGCCGATCGCCCCCCAGAACATCGTGAGCAGGCCGACGGTGACGCCGAGGCCGGTCCAGATCTCGACGGCGCCGAGCAC
>JBCBYI010000353.1:0-525 GCA_039815945.1 Actinomycetota bacterium
CACCGCCGGGAGGGGTTCGTCCTCGCCGCTGCGGTCGGAATCGTCGGTGTCACCTTCGGGGTGTTGGCCGATGCGGCCGGTCTGTCGCTCGCGCAGGTCGTCGTGATGTCGGCGCTGGTCTTCACCGGGGCGTCGCAATTCGCGGCCGTGTCGGTCGTCGACACCGGTGGATCGGGCGCGGCCGCGGTCGGGTCCGCGCTCCTGCTCGCGGCCCGCAATGCGCTCTACGGCCCGGTCGTGGCTCGCATCCTGCCCGAGGCGTGGGTGCCTCGGGCCGGTGCCGCCCAGTTCGTGATCGACGAGACCGCGGCGATGGCGTCGGTCCAGGACTCCGATGACGATGCCCGCGACGCCTTCTGGTTCACCGCGTTGTGGCTGTGGTCGCTCTGGAACGTCGGCTCGATCGGCGGTGCCCTGCTCGGTTCCGTGATCGGCGAGCCGGAGACGTGGGGCCTCGACGCCGCCTTCCCCGCCGCGTTCGTGGCGCTGCTCGCGCCGCACGTTCGTGCGCGCCCCGGACAGGTC
>JBCBYI010000354.1:0-524 GCA_039815945.1 Actinomycetota bacterium
GAGCTCGTCGTTGTCGAGGACGTTGCGCAGACGCGACGCCCACAAGAAGAGCGTCCAGGCGATCAGCACCGTGAACGCGGGCCAGGCCCGCAATCGGTTGAGCACGATCAGAACAGCCCGAGCTGAGATTCGTCGTCGTCGACGAGGCGGGGCTGGCCGGTCCAACGGAGGTCGTCCATGAACGCCCATCGTCGTCGGTGGATCGCCGATGGGCCGAACCCGGCGAGGGCGGCCTTGTGGCGGGGGCACGGGTACCCCTTGTTGCCGGCGAAGGCGTAGACGGGATACGTGCGATGCCAGCGCTCCATCATCCGGTCTCGGGTGACCTTGGCGACGATCGACGCCGCCGCGATCGACAACGAGACGGCGTCGCCCTTGACGAGCATCGTCGTGGGATGGGTCTCGACGAAGTCCCAGTTGCCATCGACGAGGACGTGATCGACGTCGACCCCGAGTCCGGCGATCGCCCGCTGCGCCGCGAGCTTCTGGGCGGCCGACATGCCGAGCTCGTCGCACTCGGCCTG
>JBCBYI010000355.1:0-521 GCA_039815945.1 Actinomycetota bacterium
CCTCGATCACTGCGGCTGCGCCGGCGTCGACGGCCCGCGAGGCGAGGGTCGCCACCGCGCCCGCCCCGACCGCGGTCGGCACGAAGTCGTGGCCGTCGCGTTCGGCGACGAGCGGCACGAAGAGCCACGACCCGGCGGCGGCGTCGATCTCACGGGAGTCCTGGGTGACGCGATCGACGACGATGTCGGCGCCCGACAGGCGCCCGCCGACGGCCGACGCGATCTCGGCAGTGGTCCAACGCATCACCGGAGTGTGGCACGGCTACGGTCGGCCCCGTGACCGCCCCCGATCTCGGCTCGCCCGAGCGCATCCGACTCGTCGTCCTCTTCGGGGGGCGTTCGGCCGAACACGACGTGTCGTGTGTGTCGGCGCGTCATGTCCTGGCCGCGGTCGACACCGACCGCTACGAGGTCGAACCCATCGGTATCACCCGAGACGGCACATGGGTCCTGGCCGAAGCCGCACAGGCCGCCTTGGCCGCCGGCGTCGACGCCATGCCCGATCACCTCACCGCAGCGGG
>JBCBYI010000356.1:0-518 GCA_039815945.1 Actinomycetota bacterium
GCAACCCGATCGACGGCTATCAGGCGATGTGGAACTCGGTCACCCGAGATGCCAACAGCTTCGGTGATGTGCTCGTGCGGCTCACGCCGTATCTGCTGGCCGCGCTGGCGGTGATCGTTCCGGCTCGTGCCGGGCTGTTCAACATCGGCGGGGAAGGGCAGCTGCTGGTCGGGGCGGTCGGGGCGATGGCGACCGCCAACATGCTCGATCAGGAACTCACCCGCACGCCGACGCTGATCCTGATGGCGATCGGCGGGATGCTCGCCGCGGCCCTGTGGGTGGGGGTGGCGGCCGGGTTGCGGATCTTCACCGGCACCAACGAGGCGATCACGACCCTGCTGTCGAACTATCTCGCGTTCTTGCTGCTCGGCTATCTGGTGTTCGGCCGGTGGAAGGATCCGAGTGCCACCGGGTTCCCCCGCAGCCGCATCCTCACCGATGCCGAGCAGTTGCCGGCGTTGTGGGGTCGGGTCCACGTCGGGATCATCGTGGCGCTGCTCGCGGCGGTGGTGGTGTGG
>JBCBYI010000357.1:0-518 GCA_039815945.1 Actinomycetota bacterium
CCGTCTTCACGCTTGTGCAGCGTCACATCGACCGGCCCGGCGTCGAGCCAGATCTCCTGGGGGTCGTCGCCCCAGCGGTCGTTGACCCAGTCGTTCTTGTAGTCGTTGCCGGTGGTGCGGGTGTCCCACAGCCATCCCCAGCTGGGCGAGCCGTCGATGGTGACGAAGAAGGAGTTGTCAGCGCCGTTCGGGGCCTTCACTCGACCCTTGATCCGGTAGTAGCCGGGCTCGGCGACGGTGAACGTGAACGTGACCTTGTCGTTGGTGTCGCTCGGCCCGCCCCAGTTGTCGGAGTTGCCGCTGTTCGGCACACCGACGCCGACACCGTCGGAACTGAAGTTGCCCTGCACCGATGCGCTGTTGATGTCCACCTTCAGGTTCGCCTCCGCCACCGGGGCCGCCGTCGTGGTGGTCGGCGGCAGCGTCGTCGTCGTCGTGGTGGTGGTCGTGGTCGTCGTCGTGGTGGTGCTCGTCGTCGACGTCGTGGTGGGCGGCAGGGTCGTCGTCGGAGGCAACGT
>JBCBYI010000358.1:0-511 GCA_039815945.1 Actinomycetota bacterium
GGGGACCTGCACGGCGGGCCACGGGGAGCCCGGCAGCTCGTCTCGCGGGTACCGGGGCTCGTGTCGGTCGCGGTGAGCAAGGCCGACCCCAAGCGCAAGCGCGTGATGGGAAGAGACGCCCGCGTCGTGGCCGGCGTCGCGGCGATCGAGGAGGCGATCGGCGACGTCCGGTACCGGCTCCATCCGGGCGCGTTCTTCCAGGTTGACCCGCGCAATGCGGCGTGGATCCACGACCGGGTGCGCACGTTCGTGGGTGATGCCCGGCGGGTTCTCGACCTGTACGCGGGTGTCGGCGCCTATGCGCTCATGCTCGCCGAGGGGCGGGACCGGGTGGTCGCGATCGAGGAGATCCCCCAGGCCGCGCATGCCGCCCGCGACATGGCCCCCGACAACGTCGAGGTCGTGGCCAGCCGGGTCGAGGCCGCAGATCTGTCCGAGACGTTCGACGCGGTCGTGATCAATCCCGCCCGCCGGGGGTCCGACCCGAAGACCCTCGCTGCCCTCGCCCGCG
>JBCBYI010000359.1:0-511 GCA_039815945.1 Actinomycetota bacterium
CCATCGACATTCTCTGCGGTAAAGATCTCGGCGGCGTTGCCCGGTTTGACGGAGCCGCCGTAGAGCAGGCGGATGGTCATCGCATCCACGCCGAAGCGGCCCACAAGCTCATCGCGCAGCATGTCGTGGGTTTCGACGATCTGGTCGAGGGTCGGCACACGGCCGGTGCCGATGGCCCAGATCGGCTCGTAGGCGATCACGGTGTTGTCGCCGGTCGTGCCGTCGGGGACGGAGGCGTGCATCTGCTCGGCGATGATCTTGAGCGTGTCGGGGCCTGTGCGCTGCGCCTCGCTTTCGCCGATGCAGAGGATGGCGGTGAGGCCCGCGGCCCAGGCGGCCTGCGCCTTGGCGCGGACGTCGGTGTTGGTCTCGTGGTGATCGGCGCGGCGTTCGGAGTGGCCGACGATCACGGCCTGCGCGCCAGTGGCCACGATCATCGATGCGGAGACATCGCCGGTATGCGCGCCCTTGTCGGCGGCATGGCAGCCCCGTGGGCATCGGCGCACAGGAT
>JBCBYI010000035.1:0-3429 GCA_039815945.1 Actinomycetota bacterium
GACGGGATCACACGACGGTCATGCACGCCTGTCGCAAGATCGAGGGTCGCATGGGCGAACGCCAGCAGATCTTCGACAAGGTCACCGAGCTGCAGCGGCGGCTCAACTCGTCTTCTTGACAAGCCTGGGGACAGGCTGTCGACCACGGGTGGAACGACAGGGGACGACCCCCACCTTTCCACCACCCCACGGTCGGCCACCGCCGATCATGTGAACTCACGGGGACGCGGTGGGGAAGCAGGATCCGCGTCATTGCAACGAAGAATCCGCTTCATCCACATTCCACAGGCCCTATGTACCTCTACTATCTGGATCTCAATCAACTCGGAGAAGTCGTAACACCATGAGCATGAAGTTCCGCTGCGAACGAGACACGCTCGTCGAAGCCCTCGGTGCCGCCGGCCGTGCCGTCACCACCCGTGGTGGCGCCCTGCCCGTGCTGGCCGGCGTCCGCATGGAACTCGCCGGCGATCGCCTCACCGTCACCGGAAGCGACCTCGATCTCACCATCACCGTCGAGGTGGAGGTGGCCGGTGGCGACGACGGGGTCGCGGTGCTGCCGTCGAAGCTCGTCTCCGATGTGGTTCGTTCCCTCCGTCCGGGCGCGGTCGACATCGCGATCGAGGACGAAGACGCCCGCATCGTGTCGGCCCCGTCGGAATTCTCGATCCGGGTGATTCCGGCCGACGAGTTCCCCGAGCTCTCCTCGGCCGATGGCGATGCGGTCACACTCGATGCCGCCGCCTTCCGAGCCGCGATCGACCAGGTCGAGAAGGCCGCCTCCAGTGACGATGCTCGTCCGATCCTGACCGGCGTGCTGATGGCGGCCGAGGAGGAGGGTCTGCGCCTCGTCTCCACCGACTCGTACCGGCTGTCGGTGCGCGACCTGGCCGGCACCACGATTCTCGGCGAAGGCCAGAAGGTGCTCGTGCCGAGCCGAGCGCTCAAGGAACTGTCGCGTGTCGTCGGCGATGCCGAGGAGATCACCCTGCGGCTCGGCGAGCGCGATGCCGGTTTCGAGGTCGGTCCGGTGAAGGTCACCACCCGTCTGATCGAGGGCGACTTCCCGAACTACCGCGGCCTGATCCCGAGCAATCACCCGAACTCGCTCACCGTCGATCGCGAGACCCTGCTCGACGCGGTGCGCCGTGTTCGCCTGCTCGCCCAGGAATCGACACCGGTTCGGCTCGCGATGTCGGCCGATGGCCTCGAGCTGGTCGCGGTGACCCAGGACGTTGGCCAGGCCCACGAAGCCGTCGAGGCGTCCTACAACGGCGATGAACTCACGGTCGCGTTCAACCCTGAGTACCTGATCGATGGCATCGAGGTCGCCCCCGGCGACGAGATCACCCTCGAGACGGTCGACGAGTTGAAGCCGGCGCTGTTGAAGTCCGCCGACGATCCCAACTTCTTGTACCTGCTGATGCCGGTACGCGTCAGCTGACCCACACGTGAAGATCCGGAGCCTGTCGCTCACCGACTGGCGTTCGTATCGCAGCGCCGAGGTCTCGTTCGTCGATGGCCTCACCGCCGTCGTCGGCCAGAACGGCCACGGTAAAACGAATCTGATCGAAGCGATCGCGTGGATGGCCGGCATGGGATCCTTCCGGGGCGCACCGGACGACGCGCTGGTGCGTCTCGGAGCCGACGCGGCGATCGTGCGATCGACGATCGAGGCCGAAGACGGCCGTGATCAGCTCGTCGAGATCGAGATCCCGCGAGTCGGCCGGAATCGAATCCAGGTCAATCGGCAACGGGTCAACCGGATGAGCGATCTGCTCGGGGTGGTCCAGGTCACGGTGTTCTCGCCCGACGATCTCGAACTCGTGAAGGGCGGTCCGTCGCTTCGCCGCGGATGGATCGACGCCGCCGTCGGCGCCCGTCATCCTCGTGATGCGGCGCTTCGTGGTGAGGTCGAGCGCGTGTTGAAGCAACGCAACGCCCTGCTCCGCAGTGCCCACGGTCGGCTCGACACCGATGCCGAGTTCACGCTCGACGTGTGGGATTCGAAGCTCGCCGACGTGGGGGAGCGGCTGCGCGCCGCTCGACTCGCCCTGCTCGAGGAGATGGCGCCCACGCTCGCAATCGCGTACGACGCCGTCGCCCAGCAGGCCGCGATGGTCGAATGCCACTACGAGGCGTCGTGGACAGGCGCGCTCGGCGAGGCGTTGGCGGCCAACCGCGCGCTCGACGTGCGGCGCGGCCTCACCACCGTGGGCCCGCATCGCGACGAGATCCACCTGACGATCGCGGGCGCGCCGGCCCGGACGCACGCGTCGCAGGGCGAACAGCGGTCGCTCGCGCTGGCGTTGCGTCTCGCTGCCGACGGCGCGGTGCGAACCGCCGGGGTGGCCGAACCCGTCCTGCTCCTCGACGACGTCTTCTCCGAACTGGATCCGAATCGGGCCGGTGCGCTGCTCGAGGCGCTGCCGGGCGGCCAACGGATCCTCACCACAGCCGCAGGGTTGCCACCGGCCGCCCGACCTGATCAGGTGATCCAGGTGCACGACAGCACCCTGACCCTCGATCAGTCGTAGCGGAGAGCCGATGAACCACGACCGAGGCCCACAGCCGATCGGCGCAAGCCTGGAGAAGCTGCTCGGCGACCTCAACGCTCCGTCGGTCGACGTGCTCGACGTGGTGTTCCGGGAGTGGGCGTCGATCGTCGGACCCGACCTCGCCGACCACACCTCGCCAGGTTCGATCGACGGCGATCAGTTGACGGTGACCGCCAACGATCCAGCCTGGGCTGCCGAGTTCCGATGGCTCGAACGCGAGGTGATCGAGCGTCTGACGGCAGCCACCGGCAGTGACCGGATCACGAGGGTCCAGGTGCGCGTTTCGCGCGGCCCGCGAGGCGCCTGAGCATCACGAATCACACGTGTGTAACTGGTAGACTGCAAGGACCGTGTTCGGCCCTCTCGACCAGTGCGATTCCGTCGCCTCGAGTAACGCGAAAGCCCTGGATCTCGCTCGCCACGACAGGGATTTCGGAGGGTCGCGATGAGCGGTGACGGCGAGTCGAACCCACCCGCGGCGCCTTCCGATGACGCAACGCCCGCGGCCAGCCAGGAGTCTGCATTGACCACCACCGAACCGTCGTCGTACGGCGCTCAGGACATCACCGTCCTCGAAGGGCTCGAAGCCGTCCGCAAACGCCCCGGCATGTACATCGGCTCCACCGGCCCGACCGGTCTGCACCACCTCGTGTGGGAGGTCGTCGACAACTCTGTCGACGAGGCGATGGCGGGCCATTGCAGCCGCATCGACGTCTCGATCCTGGCCGACGGCGGCATCGAGGTTCGCGACGACGGTCGCGGCATCCCCGTGGGCAAGCACCCGAAGTACGAGGACCTCACGGCCGCGGAGGTCGTCCTCACCGTGTTGCACGCCGGCGGCAAATTCGGCGGTGACGGCTACAAGGTCTCC
>JBCBYI010000035.1:3439-23390 GCA_039815945.1 Actinomycetota bacterium
CGGCGGTCTCCACGGTGTGGGCATCTCCGTGGTCAACGCTCTCTCGGTGAAGGTCGAGGTCGAGATCGACCGCGACGGCAAGCGCCACTTCATGTCGTTCAGCAATGGCGGCGACCTCACGGATCGTCTCGCGATCGCCGGCGACGCGCCGAATGGCGACGACGGCGCACCGCGCACCGGCACCACCGTGCGGTTCTGGCCCGACAGTTCGATCTTCGACGAGACGGACTACCGCTTCCAGACCTTGCAGGAACGCTTCCAGATGATGGCGTTTCTCAACCGCGGGCTTGAGATCCGAGTGCGCGACCAGCGGCCCGAATCCACCATCGAGACCGACGACCCCGACGGCTGGATCGGCTACAAGTACGACGGCGGCATCATGGATTTCGTCACCCATGTGAACTCCTCCAAGGAGGCGCTGTTCGCCGCGGTCGGCTACTTCGAAGGCGCCGAGACGATCGACGACAATCCGCACGAGGTCGAGATCGCGTTCCAATGGAACACCGGCTTCAATTCCGACGGGCTGCACAGTTTCGCCAACGGCATCTCCACCCTCGAAGGCGGCATGCACGAGCAGGGCTTCCGCACCGCGGTGACCCGTACGGTCAACACCTATGCCCGCGAGAAGGGCCTGCTCAAGGAAAAAGACGACAACCTCACCGGCGACGACATCCGTGAGGGTCTGACCGCGATCATCTCGGCCCGCATCGGCGAGCCCCAGTTCGAGGGCCAGACCAAGTCGAAGCTCGGCAACGTGTCGATGCGTTCGCTGGTCGAGAAGGTCACCAACGAAAAGATGGCCGAGTGGCTCGAGGAACACCCGTCCGAGGGCAAGGCGGTCGTCACCAAGGCAACCAACGCGGCGCGTGCCCGTGTCGCCGCGGCGGACGCCCGCAAGGCGATTCGATCGAAGTCGTTGCTCGACGGCGCCGGCATGCCCGACAAGCTCAAGGACTGCTCGGCCAAGGAGCCCGAGCGGCGCGAGTTGTTCATCGTCGAGGGTGACTCCGCCGGCGGTTCGGCCGTCCGAGCCCGCGATCCCGAGACCCAGGCGATCCTGCCCATCCGCGGCAAGATCCTCAACGTCGAGCGCGCCCGCATCGACAAGATGCTGAAGAACAACGAGGTCCAGTCGTTGATCACCGCGATCGGTGCCGGCTTCGCGGAGGACTTCGATGTCAGCCAGGCCCGCTATCACAAGGTGATCCTTTTGGCCGACGCCGATGTCGACGGCAGCCACATCCGCACCCTGCTGCTCACCTTCTTCTTCCGTCAGATGCGGCCACTGGTCGAGGCCGGCTACGTCTACATCGCCCAGCCGCCGCTCTACAGCACGAAGGTCTCCACCAAGGAGACGGTGTATCTCAAAGACGACGCCGCGAAAGACGCCTTCATGGCCGAGCGCCCGAACTACACGAAGGACTTCCAGCGTCTGAAGGGCCTCGGCGAGATGGACTGGGACGAGCTGCGCGACACCACGATGGACGTCGCCAGCCGGTCGTTGCTGCAGGTGTCGGTCGAAGAGGCCGCGATCGCGGATGAGGTCATGTCGATTCTGATGGGCGACGACGTCGAGCAGCGCAAGAACTTCATCGTCACCAATGCACGCGAAGTGCGGAACCTGGACTTCTGATGAGTGACACCCCGCCTCCCAGCGACACCGACGACGTGCTCGACAACGACGGTGAACCCGATGACGTCACGGTCATCGAGATCCAGGAGGAGATGGAGTCCTCCTTCCTCGACTACGCGATGTCGGTCATCATCAGTCGTGCCTTGCCCGATGTTCGCGACGGCCTCAAGCCGGTGCATCGCCGAATCCTGTGGGGCATGTTCGATCAGGGCTTCCGGCCCGATCGCAACTTCGTGAAGTGCGCCCGTGTGTCGGGCGACGTCGCGGCCCGCTTCCATCCGCACGGCACGTCGGCGATCTACGACGCACTGGCCCGCATGGCGCAGCCGTTCTCGTTGCGCCACCCGCTGATTGCCTTCCACGGCAACTACGGCTCGCCCGAGGATCCGCCGGCCGCCGATCGATACACCGAGTGCCGACTCAGCCCGCTGGCGATGCAGATGCTCGCCGACATCGACGAAGACACCGTCGATTTCGCCGACAACTACTCCGCCGAGTTCCAGGAGCCGACGGTCCTGCCGGCGCGCTTCCCGAACCTGCTTGTCAACGGCGTGCAGGGCATCGCCGTCGGCATGGCCACCAACATCCCGCCGCACAACCTCGATGAGGTCTGCGCCGCGGTGGTGCACCTGCTCCGCAATCCCGAAGCGACCGTCGACGATCTCATGGAGTTCGTGCGCGGTCCCGACTTCCCGACCGGTGGCCAGATCCTCGGTCGGGTCGGCATCGAGTCTGCGTATCGGACCGGGCGTGGCTCGGTGAAGATGCGGGCCAAGGTCGAGATCGAGGAGAAGGGCCAAACCCAGGCGATCGTCGTCACCGAGTTGCCGTACCAGGTGTCGGCCGGCGCGGTCGCCCGCAAGATCGCCGAGCTCGTCAACAACCGAGAGCTCGACGGCATCCGTGACATCAACGACGAATCCTCCGGTGACGACACCCGCTTCGTGATCACGCTGAAGCGCGACGCCAACCCCGAGGTCGTGCTCAACAACCTCTGGAAGGCCACGCCGCTGCAGACCAGCTTCGGCGTCAACATGGTCGCCCTGGTCAACGGCGTGCCTCGCACGCTCACCCTGCTCGACGCGCTGCAGGCCTATGTCGATCATCAGGTCGACGTCATCACCCGCCGGTCGGAGTACCGCCTCGACGTCGCCGAGAAGCGGCTCCACATCGTCGAGGGTCTGATCAAGGCGCTCGACCTCATCGACGAGATCATCGCCACCATCCGTGCGAGCGAGGATCGTGCCGCCGCCCGTGAGGCCCTCATGGCCGGCATCGCCCCGGCTGCGGGAGGCGACGCAGTGGCGTTCTCGGAGGTCCAGGCCAACCACATCCTCGACATGCAGCTCGGTCGGCTCACCCGTCTCGGGCGAGCCGACCTCGACGCCGAGCAGGCCGATCTGGCCGTGACGATCGAGGGTCTGCAAGAGATCCTCGGCGACGAGGGCAAGCTCCGTGAGGTCATCGTCGAGGAGCTGAGCGAGATCCGCGAGACCTTCGCCGAACCGCGCCGCTCGAGCCTCGAGATCGATCCGGGCGAGTTCGACATCGAGGATCTCATCGACGACGACCCGCTCGTGTTCACGATGACCGCGACCGGCTACGTGAAGACCACGCCGGCGGAGGAGTTCAAGGCCCAAGGTCGCGGCGGCCGCGGCATCGCCGGAGCCAAGCTCAAAGACGAGGACACGATCACCCAGCTGATCCAGACCTCCGCGCACTCCTACCTGCTCTTCTTCTCGACGCGCGGGCGCGTGTATCGCCTGAAGGCCCACGAGATCCCGGTCGCCAGCCGCACCTCGCGCGGCAACGCGATCGTCAACCTGTTGCCGCTGCAAGACGACGAATCGATCCAGGCGATCATCGACACCCGCGACTACGAGACGATGCGCTATCTGTTCTTCGCCACCGCGAAGGGCCGGGTGAAGAAGACCCGTTTCAACGCCTACGACTCGTCGCTCAAGGCTGGCTTGATCGCCATCAAGCTCAACGACGACGACGAGCTCGTCGAGGTCATCCCGACCAACGGGGTGTACGACATCTTGCTCTCGAGCCGTTTCGGGCAGACGATGCGCTTCCGGGAAGATCAGGTCCGCGAGATGGGCCGCAACGCCGCCGGCGTGGTGGGCATCAAGTTCAAGAAGCCTGGCGACGCGCTCGTGTCGTGCGACATCGCCCGTGATGGCGCCACCCTCTTGCACATCACCGAACAGGGCTACGGCAAGCGCACCGACGTCGACGAGTACCCGGCCAAGGGGCGCGGCGGCATGGGTGTGGTCGGCATCAAGATCACCGACGACAAGGGCCCCGTCGTGGGCACGCTCGTGGTCGACGACGACGACGAGATCCTCGCCGTCACCCGCCAGGGTGTGATGATCCGCACGCGCGCCGTCGACATCTCGATGCAGGGTCGCTCGGCCTCGGGCGTGAAGGTCATCTCGCCCGACGACGACGACCAGGTCGCGTCGATCGCACTCGTCAGCGTCGAGGAGGACGACGAGGACGATGTCTCGGCCGCGACCGAGTCGGCCGCAGCCGAGAGCGATCCCGGCGACGATGTCGATCCGGGCGACGACACCTGATCCTGCGGCCCGTTCGGCCCTCACCTTCCCCGTCTCGACTTCCCCGCCGATGAGCTGACCCGGGCGCGTCCCGGGGGGAGGTCGACTCGTGTCCAGAGGACGACGAGATCGAGGCCAGGCGTTGCCCTGGATGATGGTGGTGATCATCGCCGCGATGGCGCTGATCGTGTTCGCGGTCCGATTCGCGACCGTGGTCGACGATGCCGCTCGGGCCCGCACGGCGGCTGATGCCGCCGCGCTCGCCGGGGCCGCCGCAGGTGAACCGGCGGCGCGAGAGCTCGCCGAGCGCAACGGCGCGACCCTTGTCGAGTTCGTGCGCACAGGCCGCGGTGTGCTCGTCGAGGTCCGGGTCGGCGCGGTCCGTGCCCGAGCGCAGGCATCGGCGTCGACGGTGTGGGTGCGCAGCTCGGGGTGAGACGGCCAGACTGCAGCGATGGTCCTGTCGCTCTCCGAGGTCGTGCCGACCCAGCTGTTCCACGCGGCACCGTTCCGGTGGCGGGTTGCGTCGCGGGCGCTGACCGCCGACGAGTGGCTGCAGTTCGATCCCGATGCGCTGCCCGGCGACCTCGCCGAGAAGGATCGCATTCTGGCGTCCGACGCCGATGCGCTGGTCGTCACCGCCGGCTCGGTCGAAGCGTGTTCTGAGGTGCGAGATCTCGTCGCCGACGTGGTGGGGGAGCGGCTGGACGGGCCGGGTCATCCACTCGAACTCGCCGCCCGCCGCATCCATGAGGATCTCGTCGTCATGGAGCGCCGCGACGGGGCGTGGGTGATGACCGCTGGCGTGGTGTGCTTCCCGACCCGATGGAGCCCGGCGGAGAAGATCGGCCGCTCGATGGCGTCGATCCACGAGCCCGTACCCCGCTACGACGACATCGCCGCCGCGGTCGATCGCTTCTTCGATCGACTCCAGCCCGGGCGTTTGGCCTGGCGGGCCAACTGGTCGGTCGTCGGCGACGCTGCGCTTCGACTCGACGTCGCCGCGCGCCAGGCGCCGGTGGCGTTGCCCACCGATCCCGACCGTGCGCTCTACCTGCGCGTCGAACGCCAGACCGTGCGTCGACTCGAGCACACGGCCGATGCGCTCGTCTTCACGATCCGGATCCATCGGTGGCCCCTTGGTGATGTGCTCGCCGAGATCGACACCGCATTGGCGGCCGAACTCCGGGCCCTGCCGGTCGACGTGGCCGTCTACAAGAACCTCGATGGATGGCGGCACGAACTCGCCGCCCATCTCGACGACGCGGGGTGAAGCGGTCGATCGGTTCGCGTCCCGTACACTGCTGACTGCTCATGAGCGACCTTCCCGACCTCGACGACGCGACGTTCAAGCTCGCCACCGGCGAAGAACTCGTGCTGCCCGGCGACGACCTTGCGCCAGCCGCCGCGGCGTCCGCGAACGGTGCGGGGCCCCAGCCCGAGACGCCCGCCGGCCTGGCCCCCGTCGCTCCTCGCCCCGTGGCCCGCCCGACCTGGCGCGACAAGCGCACCGCCGGCCGGCTCCGGGCCCGCAAAGTCCGCCGACTGGTTCGTCACGTAGAGCCCTGGTCGGTGCTCAAGGTCGCGCTGATCTTCTACTTCTGCCTCTGGGTGATCCTGCTCATCGCCGGCGTGATGCTCTGGAGCCTCGCCGTCAGTTCGGGCACGGTCGACAACGTCGAGACCTTCATCACCGAGCTCTTCGCGCTCGAGAGCTTCACCTTCAACGCGGATCAGATCTTCCGGGCGAGTGCGGTGGGCGGTCTCGTCCTGGTCGTGGCCGGTGCCGGTTTCACCGTGCTGATGGCGGTGCTGTTCAATCTGATCTCCGACGTCACCGGTGGTGTTCGCTTCACCGTCGTCGAGGAGGAGACGGCTCGTCCCCGGCCCAAGCGCCTCCGCCCGCGCCGTGGCTTCATCGGCGGGCTCACCGGTGGACAGCCCCAGCCCGTTCCGCAGCCCCCGCCCGGTCTTGAGTTCGAGCCCGGTCTCGAACCCCAGCACGGCACTGCCCCGCTGCCCGGCGCCGCACCGATGGCCGAGCCCGAGCTCGCGTCGATGCCGTTCGACGAAGGGTTCGCGCCGGAGGAGCCGGCGATGGAGACCAACGTGATCGGCGACGAGATTCCCATCTTGGCGACCGCCGAGTCGACCTCCGCTCCCGAAATCTCCGAGGGCGAAAACGGGGTCGTGAATGAGGACGACGACCGCTAGCGTTGTCGGCCGCACGGGGCTATAGCTCAGTTGGTTAGAGCGCACCCCTGATAAGGGTGAGGTCGCTGGTTCGACTCCAGCTAGCCCCACGCACCACATCCCGCTGCCATGGGGGGTGTGCATCCGTGCCGCAGCCGTCGGGAGGCATCGTGGGCGGTGGTCTGATCACGCTGATCCGTCGGGCGTTCGTCGCCATCGGCGCGGGGATCGCGGTGGCTGCCGCGATCCGGGTCCGCGGGCATGGTGGGATTCCGCCCCAGACCGGCGGTTGGCGCGAACTCCGCGGCGACGATCTCCGCTGATGGCTCGCGTCCTGTTGTTCGGTGCGGGGGCGACGGGTGCCCGGATCGCTCGGCAGCTGCGCTCGAGCGGCGTCGTCGACGTCCTCGAGGTCCGCGATCCGAACCTCGACCGTCTCGACCGTCTCGTCGCCGACCTCGGTGATGGGGCGGTTGCGGGCCGTGGGCGTCGCATCACCGACGAACCTGCGGCGGTCGTGATCGCCTCGCCGCCCGGCACCCAGGTGGGCCTCGCCCGCCGTGCGGTGCACGAAGGGATCGCCGTGATCACCACCTCCAATCAGACCTCGGAGGTCCGTCGTCTGCTCGCCCTCGACGAGGAGGCCCGCTATCAACGGGTGCCGGTGGTGGTCGGAGCCGGTTTCATGCCCGGTCTCACGTGCCTGCTGGCTCGCCACGGCGCTCGCGAGTTCGACGAGATCGACGAGATCCATGTCGCCAAGGTCGGCACCGGCGGTCCGGCCTGCGCCCGGCAGCACCATCGAGCGTTGAGTTCGACCGGCATCGACTGGCGTGACGGCACGTGGATGCGCCGTTCTGGCGGCTCGGGCCGCGAGCTGGCGTGGTTCCCGGATCCGGTCGGTGGCCGCGACTGCTATCGGGCCGCGCTTCCCGACGCCTTGCTGTTGGTGCAGGAGTTCGAAGGGGTGCAGCGGGTGACGGCCCGCCAGGCGGCGACCCGTCGCGACCGGCTCACCGCGCCGCTGCCGATGTTGCGCCCGCCCCATGCCGAAGGCGGTATCGGCGCGATCCGAGTCGAGCTGCGAGGCCGGGTCGGCGTCGAGCGCCAGGTCGCGGTGTACGGCGCCATCGACCGGCCGGCGGTGGCGGCCGGGGCCGTGGCTGCGGCGGCGACGATGCACGTGCTCGCCGACGACATCTCGCCGGGCGCGCGAGGCCTCGCGGGACACACCGACACGGTCGGACTCCTGTCGACCCTGGCCGGTCGGGGCGTGAAGCCGGTGCGATTCGAAGGCATCTCGACCTTCGTCTGACGCTGTCGCGGCAGCGTCGACGCCCGGGTCGAGGTCCCGGGTCCAAGGACCGTTCGGAACAATTCGAATCAACCGTAAAGGTCGCTGTCGCACCCGCCGAAACTCAACCGAGACAGCGACGATCCGGGAGAAAAAGGGAAAATCTCGGAAAATCGCTCAAGGTCTTCGTCGACCCTGTCGAAGCCTCTCTCGCTGGAAACGTTGGGGGAACGATCCTCCAGCGGCAAATGAGAGGGAACCGGGGCGATGAACCAGGGCGACAACGAACAGCGGATGCGAAGCACTCGAGCGAGCCGACGTCGGGTGCGACCCACCCAGGGCGCGGGCTCGATGGATGCCGACCTGGCGGAGATGATCGAGAAGAACCTTCCCCTCGTGAAGCACATCGTCTTCCAGGTGGCGGTGCACTTCCCCCGCCACGTCGACCGTGACGAGCTGGCCCGAGCCGGCGCTCTCGGTCTGGTCGAGGCGGCCCGCCGCTACGACGAGGCCCGCGGTGTTCCGTTCGAGCGCTTCGCTGCGCAGCGCATCCGTGGTGCCATTCTTGACGCCGTCCGCGCCGCCGACTGGGCGCCGCGTTCGGTGCGCAACCTCGCCCGCAAGCTCGAGAACGCCGAGCAGCGTCTCGCCACCGAGCTCGGTCGTGTGCCCAACAAGGACGAGATGGCCGAGGCGCTCGGGATGAGCCAGAGCGAACTCAACCGTCTCCAGGACCGCATGTTCCGCAGCGTCGTGCTCGCCCTCGAGCACGAGACGGCGGACGAGGTCGAGAAGGACCTCACCCTCGTCGACGTCCTCGTCGACGAAGCGTCGGTCGAGCCCTCCGCCGAGCTCGAGACCCGCGAGCTGCACGGCTACCTCCGCGACGCCATCGGCCTGCTGCCCGAGCGTCATCGGCTGGTCGTCGTCGGCTACTTCCTCGAAGGTCGCACGTCCCAGGAGCTCGCCGACTTCCTCGGTGTCACCGAGAGCCGCATCTCCCAGCTGCGTAGCGAGTCGCTGCTCATGCTGCAGGAGGGCATCGAGGCCCAGTACCTGAGCGACACCCCCGACCCGGCCGACGTCACCGGTCGTGTCGCCCGCCGCAAGGCCACCTACGCCAAGGGCATCGCCGATGCGTCGGCGTTCGCCGACCGCATGGAGCAGGTCAACCTGATCGAATCGGACGCCCCGGCCCTGTCGAGTCGGGTCTTTTGATCACGCACGGCTCGTCCCGGTGTCCTCGGACCCGGGCGAGCAGGGAGTAGCACACCCCCCTTCGGTAGGGTGGCGATCCGTATGGGTCGCCACTTCGCCGTTTTCACCGCTGCCGTCGCCGTCCTCGCGTCGAGCTGCGGCCTGCTTCCCGCCGACGAACCGCTCGACGGCGCCGACGGGGAGTGCCCAGCGGTCGACCGACCGGCGCCGGTCGAGCTCGAGGTCGGCGTGATCATGGAGTTCGACGATTTCGGTGCTGGCCACGTGCTGTGCGAGGTCGAGTACGCGTCGAGCCCGCCGACCAGTGGTGATCATTTCCCGACCTGGCAGAACTGCGGCTTCTACACCGAACCGGTTCGCGACGAGACCGCGGTGCACTCCCTCGAGCACGGCGCGATCTGGATCGCCTACGACCCCGAGCTCGATGCGCTGACGCAGGACGAGATCGCGACCGTCGTCGGTCTCGACGACCACTATCTCGCCTCGCCCTATCCAGGCCTCGCGAATCCGATCGTGCTCACCGCCTGGCAGCGTCAGCTCGCGGTGGAGTCGATGAGTGATCCGGCGGTCGCCGAGTTCATCGATCGTCAGCTGGGCCGGGTGTCGGAGACCGCGCCGGAGGCCGGTGTGTCGTGCGGCAACGCGGTCGGTGCGCCGCCGTTCGATCCCGACCGCAGCTACGACGACGCCTTCGCGTTCTTCTCCGAGAGCTGAGGCTCAGCCCTCGAAGAGGGCGATGAGTTCGTCGTGGATGGCGCCGTTGGTGGCGACTCCGCTGGAGCGGTTCCACGAGTCGGGTTCCTCGACTCCGTCGTAGTTGGAGAAGCGCCCACCCGCTTCGGGGATGATGACCGCCATCGGTGCAACGTCCCACGGGTTGGCGAGCGGGTCGATCATGGCTTCGGCGCGGCCGGTGGCGACGAGCGCGTAGCCGTAGGCGTCGCCCCACGTTCGGAAGACCAGATCGCTGTCGAGCACGCGCTGGAGTGCGTCGGGTGGCCAGTAGCCGAAGCCGCTGGTCGTCGCGTACGCACCGGCGAGGGTGTCGTGTCCGGAGACGTGGCACGGGGTGCCGTTGAACGTGCAGCCGAGGCCGCGACCGGCCGCGACCGTCTCGCCGAGGGCCGGCAGGTGGATCACGCCGACGGCCGGCCCGTGCTCGTCGATGAGGGCGATGAGGGTCGAGTAGAGCGGCACCCCCTTGGTGAAGGCCTTGGTACCGTCGATCGGATCGACCACCCATCGACGGCCGGTGGTGCTCTCGACGTCGTCGTCCTCCTCGCCGATGATCCCGTCGCCGGGCTGGGCTGCGGCGAGGCGCTCGCGCACCAGCGCCTCGGCGGCCAGGTCGGCGGCGGTGACGGGCGAGCCGTCGCCCTTGTGTTCCACCGCCAACGCGGCGTTCTGGAACCACTCGAGCGTGCCGGCTCCG
This sequence comes from Actinomycetota bacterium, assembly GCA_039815945.1. GTDB lineage: Bacteria > Actinomycetota > Acidimicrobiia > Acidimicrobiales > Aldehydirespiratoraceae > UBA11606. The sequence continues at coordinate 13,771 of JBCBYI010000035.1, forward strand.
GCGGCTTCGGCGAGCTCGATCGCGAAGGCGAGATCGGCGGGGTCGGCGGCGGGGATCATGCGGGAGGCTCCGAGGTCGGACGGCGAGGGACGAACGCGGAGGTGCGGTCGACATAGTCGGCGTAGGCGGGCTTGCGCGTGTGGAGGCCCTTCTCGAGCATCGCCACGCCCGAGAAGCGCAACAACAGCACGGTCATCAGCACGGGGCCGACGATGGCGAGCAGCGCGTCGCCGGTCTCGGCCGCGACGATCCACAGGCCCCACCACACGAGACAGTCACCGAAGTAGTTGGGGTGTCGGGTGTAGCGCCACAGGCCCCAATCGAGGACGTGACCGTCGTTGGCGGGATCGTTGCGGAAGCGGGTGAGCTGGGCGTCACCGACCGTCTCGAAGAAGAAACCGGTGCCCCACACCGTCACCCCGAGGATGCCGATGACGCCGACCGGCGGGTCGGCCGGGGTCATCGCGAGCTGCACCGGCAAGCTGACGACGAACATCAGCACGGCCTGCAGGCCGAAGACGTAGAGCAGTGACGTGAGGGCGAAGTTGGGTCCGCGTCGGGCGCGGATGAGCTGGTACCGGTGATCCTCGGGCTCGCCCCGATTGCGCAGATAGAGGTGCCCGGCGAGCCGAAGCCCCCAGATCGTCACCATCGCGACGAGCAGATTCGACCGATCGCCGAGGCCGTCGCCGACCGCCCATGCAACCCACGCAACGACCACGAAGCCGAGCCCCCACACGATGTCGACGATGCTGACGTCGCGGCGAACGATGCTGACCAGCCAGGTCGCCACCATCAGCACGACGATCGCGATCGCCGCGCTGCCGACGACGTCGGCGTGCCCGCTCACGAGTCGGGTTCCTCCGGGGCGGTGGTGCGCTCGAGCACGCGATGGTGGATCCAGTCGTCCATCTCGATCCAGCGCTCGATCAGCCAGGAGTTGATCTCGTCTTCGTCGGTCGGCACCGTCGCGCGGGGATGGCGCACCGCTCGCACCTCGATCGGTCGCTTGCCGGCGATGGTGGCGATGATCTCCTTGATCGAGCTGCTGCCCTCCACGCCGACGTTGGCGAGCACGATGATGTCGGCGTCGGGCGCCCCGCGCATCAAGGCGAGGGTGCCGGCCGGGCGAGGTGGCAGCACGTAGCGCAGGCCGTCGGCCTTGTCGGCGAGATCGTCGCGGCTGCCGCGCAACCGGGCGATCGCCTTGTCGTGGCGTTCCTGCGTGCGGAAGGTGCCTTCGGGGAAGATGACGCAGGTGCCGTCGTCGGGCATCGCCGCGGCGAGATCCTCCACCTGCTGGAACATCTCCGACCCGGGGGTGGAACGGTCGATCCACACGTTGGGGGTGCGGTCGCCGACGAGATCCATCGCCGGCGCCCACTTGAGATCCTCTTTGAGCGTGTAGCGGGCGAGCCGGCCGGCGTCTTCGAGCACGAGGAGCGGGACGACGGCGTCGATGTGGCTCGAGTGGCGAGCGACCATGATGCTGCGGCCGCCCTCGAGGGGGGAGGGGTCGGGCATGGTGATCGAGACCCCGGCGAAGAGGCCGAGGTTGGCGATGTGGCGCTTGCACCACCAGAACTCGAGTCGGTAGTTCGTCGCCAGCCACCCCTCGGGGTTGCGGCGGCCGTTCAGGTACCAGACGGCCAGTGCGCTGGCGGCCACGACCCCGACGACCTCGGTCCACAACGTGGCGGCGATCAGGAGATACGCCCGAACCCGTCGGCCGCGCAGCGAACCGGTCACGAGATCGACCAGGTAGAGCACGGGCACCACCACGGGGGCGAGCACCGCCAGACACAGGGCGAGCAGCGTCGTGGCACCGATGGTGAGCGGTCGACGAACGAGCGGTCTGGGGAGGCTGGCCACGCCGAGACCGTAGTGTGGCGGACATGACGTTTGCTCCCTCGTGGGCACCGGACGCCGAACGAATCGCCGGTGCGAACCTCCATCGACTCTTCGATCGAGCGGCCGCCGAACACGGCCTCAGCTTCGCCGGGGAGCCGGCTGCCGACTACGCGGTCCTGCACCGATGGTCGACGATCGAGCCCGGCGCGTTCTGGGCGATGGTCTGGGACGAACTCGGGGTGATCGGTGACCGGGGGGAGCGGCTCCACGAGGTGGGTGGTCGACTCCGCGAGCACCGGTTCTTGCCCGACGCGACCCTCAACGTCGCCCAGAACCTCCTGCGCCAACCGACCGACGATCTCGCCATCGTCTACCGGGGCGAGGACGGCGAGGCGGTCGACGTCACCCGCGCCGAACTCCACGAGATGGTCGCCCGCATCCAGGTGCTGCTGCGAGACGCAGGTGTCGGTGTCGGTGACCGGGTCGTCGCTTGGCTGCCGAATCGTCCCGACACCCACGCGGTGATGCTCGCCTGTGCCGGTCTCGGCGCCGTCTTCGCCAGCACCTCGCCCGATTTTGGCACCGACGGCGTGATCGACCGGTTCGGCCAGATCGAGCCGACCGTGCTCTTCTCCGTGCCCGACTACGCCTACAACGGCAAGCGGCACGACTGCGGCGGCCGCCTCGACGAGATCGTCGCTGCGTTGCCGTCGCTGCGGGCGTCGATCGTGGTCGAGCCGGGGTGGCTCGACGCGGTCGACCCGGCGCCGATCACGTTCGAGCCGTTGCCCTTCGATCACCCCTGGTACGTGCTGTTCTCGTCGGGCACGACCGGCAAGCCCAAGTGCATCGTGCACCGTGCCGGCGGCGTGTTGCTGAAGCACCTGACCGAGCACGTCTTCCACTCCGACCTCGGCCCCGGCGATCGGGTCTTCTACTTCACCACCGCAGGGTGGATGATGTGGAACTGGCTGGCGTCGGGTCTGGCGACGGGGGCGACCCTCGTGCTGTTCGACGGTGCACCGACGTTCCCGGACGCGAACCGCCTGTTCGATCTCGCCGACGAGGTGGGCGTCACCTTCTTCGGGACGTCGGCCAAATTCCTCGACGCGTGCGCCAACGCTGGGATCCGGCCGGTCGACACCCACGATCTCGGCACGGTGCGCACCCTCGCGTCGACCGGCTCGACGCTCTCACCCGAGGGGTTCGACTTCGTCTACGACGCGATCAAGGCCGACCTGCATCTCGCGTCGATCTCGGGCGGCACCGATCTGTGCGGGTGTCTCGTCATCGGCAATCCGATGCTGCCGGTGTACGCAGGTGAGATCCAGGTGCCCGCGCTCGGTCTGGGGGTCGACGTGGTCGACGCCGAGGGCAAGTCGGTGGGGGTCGGTGTGGAGGGCGAGCTGGTGTGCCGCACGCCCTTCCCGTCGATGCCCCTGCGGTTCTGGGACGATCCCGATCACGCCCGCTACGACGCGGCCTACTTCGATCGCTTCGCGGGCCTGTGGCATCACGGCGACTTCATCTCGACTAGCGCCGCCGGTGGGTACGTCATCTCCGGTCGCTCAGACGCAACCCTCAATCCCGGCGGGGTCCGGATCGGCACTGCGGAGATCTACCGGCGGGTCGACACGATGCCCGAGATCGAGGAGAGCGTGGTCGTGGGCCAACCGTGGGAGAACGACACCCGCATCGTGTTGTTCGTGAAGATGGCCGCAGGGCACGAACTCGATGACGGGCTGCGGACCAAGATCCGGACCCGGATCCGCACCGAGGTCACCCCCCGCCACGTGCCGGCGGTGATCGCAACCGTGGCGGACATCCCTCGTACCCGCAGCGGCAAGATCACCGAGTTGGCGGTGCGCGACGTGATCACCGGTCGACCGATCGCGAACGTCGAGGCCCTGGCGAATCCCGAAGTCCTCGAGCAGTTTCGCGATCGCCCCGAGCTGTCGTAGCCAGGGTCATCAGACCCTGTTGACACTTTTCGTGCATTTTCATACATTCTGAGTCCTCCGGTGTCACGTCGACGCCGGCCGCACGAGAGGACCCTTCGATGCCGACACCGGCCGCCCTGCGGGCCGACGCCCTGCGACTCGATCGACAGGCCGATGAGTGCGTCGTCGCCGCCACGACCCTCGAGCGTCGGCGCCTGGCGCTCGAGCGTCGACTCGAGCCGGTGCTGCGGGCCCACGACGAGCGAGTCTGGTCGTCGCGAGCCGCGACGGCGAGCCGGATGCACGTGCGCATCACCGGCGCCGGCGAACTGGGCCGAGTGCGTGAGGCGTTGATCGTGCTCGTCGGCGCCCTCCGACGAGAAGCCGACCATCGTGCGCATCTCGCCGCCGGCAACCGCCGGCGAGCGGCCGAACTCGAGCTCGTGGCCGGGTCACCGGCGACCGAGGCCGTTGGTGCCCGTGGCTGGGGGTATCGCTGATGGGAGATGTCCTGCGCCTCGATCTCGCGGGCGCCGACGCCCTGCTCTCGGCGTTCGGTTCGGTCGCCGAGACGATCGACACCGACGCGGCCGTGGTCGATCGGACGCTGGGCGGGATCGATCACCTCGTCGATCCGTCCGTCGTCGCCGACGCCGGGATGGTGCCGGTGCGGCTGCTCGCCCTCGGTCGCCTCCTGCGCACCGAGGCCGACGATCTGCGATGGCGAGTTGCCTACGTCCGCGCTCGTTCGGCGTCGGGTCTCGCCATCGCGGCGCCGAGCCGCGATCCACGCAATGCCTGCCGTCCGCTGAGCCGACTGCTCGCCGATCTCACGGGTGACGATCGGTCGGCGGCCCTGCACGAGCTGGCGATCCGCATCAGCCTCGACCCGAGCCTGGCGGCAACGGTAGCCACCCGGCTGGGGGCCGATGGCATCGACCACCTGAACGCCCTCGTGACCCACGACGCCGAGCAGTTTTGGTACGGCCACGCGAGTCGGCTCCACGATCTGCCCACCGGGGTCACGGCCGACGACTACGCCGCTCGTGGGCGACAGGGACTCCTCGACGCGACCGCCGACCTCGGGGTCGTGCTCGCCGCCATGAGCCACACCTCGGTCGGTCGCGAGGCGTTGCGCGAGGCCTGGGGCCTCACCGACGGTGGGGTCGCCGTTGTGCCGATGAGCCTGGCCCTGCTCCACGGCGTGTGGGACACCGACATGTTGATGGCCATCGCCGACGACGTCTTCGCGCCGTCGCCGATCCGGTGGTCCTTCGACATGGCGCAGGTGCGGTGGCGAGGGTCGTGGGCGGCCGTACCGGAGCTCCACCCCCCTCACGGCGCCGTGCTCGCCGCCATCGGCCGCAGCCCCGAGGCGACCTTCACCTTCCTCGTCGAGCGGGACGGCTACGCCCTCGTCACCGATCCGGATCAACACTGGGGTTGGCCCGATGTCAGCGGCGGTGACGCGATCCTCGACGGGCACCTCGCCGATCTCGTTCGCACGGCGATGCTCGATCCCGCCCGCGCCGACGTGGTGGCGGCGGCGCTCATCCACGGGCCGGGCGGGGGAACGCCGATCTTCGAGACGATCGGGGTCCACGGTGTGCCCGGCCCGCACACGGCGGCCGCGTGGGCCGAGGTGGTCAACGCCCAGTGGCCGCGCCTCACCGGGCGAGATCCCGAGATCATCGGTGATCCCCACGACATCGGCCCTGCGCTCGCCTCCATCTTCCAGGCGAGCGAGGAGGCGATGGCCCACGTCGTCGCCGGGTTTGGCGTCTATGTCGAGGCGTCGTACGTCGAGGGCTTCGCCCACGACCGGGTCACCGAGGCGCGGGCCTTCGGCGTCGAGGGCTTCCGGAGCCTCGATGCCGCCCTGGACGAGTTGGCCGAGCGTGGTCACGAGACCGATGGCCATGTCTTTCGCGACGCGTTCGCCTCGTTGCTCGGCCTCGGGGCCCAGGCGGTGTCCAACACCTTCCGTCTGGCCGGTCCGCTGGGCTGGCTCTTCGGTTTCGTCGCCGATCGGTTCGTGGAGGGTGTCGCCGGCTCGCTGTTCTCGGTTGAGCCGGAGACGGTGCCCGACAGCAAGGATCTCCTCGAGGCGTTGTTCCTGCCCGGTCAGAGTCCCCCCGGCAGCGGCGGCATCCCGCCCGCCCCGATCGACGTCGGCATCGTCAACGCGGCGTTCGCAGCCTTCCCGGAGCGACGCGATGCGCTCGGCTCGTCGCCGTGGATCGTCGACGGCGTCGTGTTCGTCCCGACCGAGGATCCCGACCTCACCGAGTTCTCGAATTGGCTCCGCCAGACGGTCAAGGGCGACGACTTCTTCGGACCACTCGTGCGCGACGAGGCCCGGGCCCTGGCCCACGACGCCGACACCCACACGGGGTGACGACGATCAGCCGTGGGCGTGTTCGGCGGGAACGCGGAAGGTCGGCGCGGTGGGGAAGAAGCCGCGCAGCGACCGCCGGACCCGGAAGGGTCGCCAGCGATCGACGGGCTGGGCGAGGCGGTCGGCGACCACGATCAGCGCCGCGAGGTTGAATCCCAGGCCGCAGTGGCTGCCGTAGACCTCGACGTTCTCGCTCGTCTCAGTTTCGTGGTTGAGACAGTCGGCCCAGCGCACGACCCCGTCGGTACGGGTGTAGATCGAGGTGGTCGGCACCGGCAGGTCTTCTCGCACGTAGGCGGGCACTCGCATCTCCAGATGCGGGGCGTGGCGGTGGCTCAGCGCTCGGTACGCGATGCGCGCATTGGAGTCGGTGGGCGTCTCGATCTGGAACGGGCTGCCCATCGTGATCACCTGGCGGATCGTGTGGGGTGCGACCCGGGCGAGCTCGCGGGCGAAGATGCCACCGAGACTCCAGCCGACAACATCGACCGGGCCGTGTTTCTGGTGGAGCTCGTCGATGCGCTCGACGATGCCGTCGAGGATCTCGGGCGTGGGCCCGAGGTTGCGGCCGAGCTCCCACCCGTAGGTGGTGTGGCCGAGCGAGTCGAGGCTGCGCCGCAGCGGCACGGTGGTGCCGTCGCCGGCGAGGAATCCCGGCATGACGAACACCGGTCGGTCGCCACGCGGCAGCCATCGCTTGAGGAGCGGCGCCGACACCGTGAAGGTGCCGAACTCGCCGACGGCGGTGACCTCGGTGGCCATTCGGAAGATCGAAGGTCCGGACATTGCGGGTTCCAGCTTGCCACGAACGTGACGCGGGCTACACCTTCCGGCCATCATTGGCGGATGGCAGAACACGACCTGGTGGTTCGGGGCGGCACGGTCATCGACGGGACAGGAGCGCCTCGGCGCACCGCCGACGTCGCCATCACCGATGGTGTGGTGGCCGAGGTCGGTGAGGTCGCCGGTTCGGGCACTCGCGAGATCGACGCTGACGGCGCGATCGTCGCGCCCGGCTTCGTCGACGTGCACACCCACTACGACGGGCAGGCCACGTGGGAGGCCACGATGCAGCCGTCGTCGTGGCACGGCGTCACCACCGTGGTGTTCGGCAACTGTGGCGTGGGCTTCGCGCCGGTACACGACACCGATCACGAACGTCTCGTGCAGCTGATGGAAGGGGTCGAGGACATCCCCGGCACCGCCCTGCACGAAGGTCTTTCGTGGAACTGGAACTCGCTGCCGGAGTACCTCGACGCCCTCGAGGGGGCGAAGGACATGGACATCGCCGCCCAGGTGCCGCACGCGGCGCTGCGACTCCACGTGATGGGGGAGCGGGGCGCGAAGGGGGAGGATGCCACGCCTCATGACATCGCCGAGATGGGTCGGCTCGCCGCCGAGGGTGTGCGTGCCGGATTCCTCGGCTTCACCACGAGCCGCACCCAGAACCACAAGACCTCGCTCGGCGAACCGACGCCGACGCTCACGGCGGCCCGCGACGAACTCGTCGGGATCGCCGAAGCGATCGGCACCACCGGCACCGGCGTCTTGCAGTTGGTGAGCGACTTCACCGACATCGACGGCGAGTTCGCGATCGTGCGGGCGATGACCGAATCCTCGGGTCGCCCGATCAGCTTCACCCTGGTCGAGTCGCCCCGTGGCTACGAGTACCACCGGGCGATCCTGGGCCACATCGAAACCGCCCGGGCCGACGGCCTCCCCGTCACCGGTCAGACCGCCGTGCGTCCCATCGGTGTGCTGCTCGGATTCGAGTGCACCCTGAACCCCTTCCTGGTAAATCCGGTCTACCGCGAGGTCGCCGGCCTGCCGCAGGCCGACCGCACCGCCGCACTGCGAGATCCGGCGTTCCGGGAGCGTCTCCTGGAGACGGCCGGCGGCAAGGACATGCAGGCCGTCGGCGGCCGCCTGATCGAGAAGTTCGACATCATGTTCGCCCTCGGAGCGTCGCCGAACTACGAGCCCGATCCGGCGAACTCGATCGCGGGCATCGCCACCCGTGAGGGTCGCTCACCGGCTGAGGTCGCGCTCGACGCGATGCTCGAGAACGACGGCACCGCGATGCTGTGGGTCCCGTTCTCCAACTTCGGCCAGGGCAACCTCGACGGCACTCACGAACTCCTGTCCCACCCGTACACGGTTCCGGCCCTGTCCGACGGCGGCGCCCACGTCGGCACGATCTGCGACGGTTCCTTCCCCACCACCCTCCTGCAGCACTGGGGCCGCGACCGCGACGGTGAGCGGCTCGACCTCGAGTTCCTGATCCAGCGCCAGGCCCGAGACACCGCCCGTCTCGTCGGGCTCCACGACCGTGGTGTGCTCGCGCCGGGCTATCGGGCCGACCTCAACGTCATCGACTTCGACCGCCTGCGGGTGCATCAGCCCGAGCTGCTGTACGACCTGCCGGCCGGCGGCCGTCGCGTCGTGCAGCGAGCCGACGGCTACCGCCACACGATCGTCGCCGGTGTCGAGACCTACGCCGACGGCGAGGCCACCGGCGAACTGCCCGGTCGCCTCGTCCGCGGCGCCCAGCCCACCCCGACGTGACCCGGAGAGAGAAACCATGGCCACCGCCTTGACCGCCGACGAGGTCCAGCCGCTCGAACGGCACGCCGAATGGCGCGCCGCCGACGTCGCGGATCCGGAGGTCTGGACCCACCGCCTCACCGACGACGAGATCGCCGAGCTCGAGGCGGCGCTCGCCGTCGCCCGCTCCCACACCGACGGGGTCCTCGACATCACCAAGGAGATGTTCCCGCTCGACACGCTCGTGCCGGTGCTGGCCGACATCGCCGAGGAGCTCATCAACGGGCGTGGCTTCCAGCGCATCTCCGGCCTGCCGGTGGAGCGTCTCGGTGCCGAGGATGCGTCGTGGATCTACTGGGGTGTCGGCCTGCATCTCGGTGTGCCGTGGCCTCAGAATGTGAAAGGCCACCTGCTCGGCGACGTGAAGGATCAAGGCAAGGCGCTCGATGATCCCACCGCCCGGGGCAACGAGATCGGCGGCCTCGGCCTCGGGTTCCACTCCGACGGCTCTGACCTCGTCGGCCTGATGTGCATCGATCCCGGCGTGTCCGGTGGTGAGAGCCTGATCTCGAATGCGCTGCTGTGCCACAACCTGCTTGCCGAGTCGGATCCGGAGCTCGCCGGTGCGCTCTACGAGGGTCTGCCCTACGACTTCCGCGGTGAGCAGGCCGACGGCGGCAAGGCCTGGTATCAGGTGCCTGCGTTCAGCCGTCACGAGGGTCGGCTCTTCGTCCGCTACATCCCGCAGTACATCCTGGCGTCGCAGCGCCACGAGGACGCGCCCCGCCTCAGCGACACCCAGCGCGAAGCGATGAAGACCTACTCGGCGCTCGTCGACGATCCCGAGCACTGGGTGCAGATGTCCTTCGAGCCCGGCGACATGCAGT
>JBCBYI010000360.1:0-500 GCA_039815945.1 Actinomycetota bacterium
CGGTCGAAGCGGAGATCGACAGGGGCTTCGGCCGGGCCCGGTAGCTCGACCCGGAAGTGAAAGGTGGGCGGACGGTCGAACTGCCCCGCGTAGGCCGAAGCCGGCGGGAGAGAGCGACTCTCGAAGTCCTCGATCGCACCGGCGAAGCCGAGCGAGGCAAGCAGGAGGACCATAAGCCGGCCAGCGCCTTCTTGTGCTCGCGGACTTCGTCGAGTCGCGTCGATTCGGGCCACTGGGTTTCGAACGCGTCGTACACCTTGCGTGCCTCCTCGTTCCGATCCAATGTCTCCAGCACGCGTCCGAGATCGAGCGAGGCCTGTTCGCCTAGTACGTCCTTGCGATCGGCGAGCTCGCGGAGCCGATCGACGGCGGCGTCGCCCTTGCCGGCTTCGAGCTCGAGGGTCGCGAGCGAGCTCTGCACCCCATAGGCGAGCACACCCTCGGCATCGGCCTCGGCCATCTCGAGCACGCGGCGCTGGTCATCGGGCTTGCCGTCGAGG
>JBCBYI010000036.1:0-23212 GCA_039815945.1 Actinomycetota bacterium
CTGCTGCCGCGGCCACCACGCCCCCACCACCGCGGCGACCGGGGCCGAATCGCCGACACGGTCGTTCGCGTGTTTGATCTCGAGCTCAGCGACTTTGAGTTGGCACTCGCGTTTGGTGGGTGCGGTGACTGAGTATGAGGTGCCGGCGATCATGACCCGGCCGCGCCAGGTGTCGCCGCGTTTCGTGTACGAACCGCCAGCCATCAGGAACGTCGCCGCCGTTCATAGTCTGCGACCATGGCTTTCACGACCTGCCGCTGGCGTTCGCCGGTTTCGTCGCAGTCCTGGCATCCTGAGCCTCTACAGAATGAGCATCGACCGCCACGCCAGGCCCAACGGACCGGATCGATCAGCCGGTTCACGGTCAGCCCTCGATCTGAGGAACTGTTTGGCCGTACCAGTTGCGGATACCGATCTGGGATCGAACCCAGCTTCGGGCCTTGGCGTCGGCTGACTCTGCCGACCACGCGCGGACCTCGCGATGCTGGATCACGATGTCGCCTACTTCCTCTACGGCGAAGACTTCCCACCGAGACCCGACTTGCTTAGGGGTCGATACCCAGAAGTGGTGTTTTCCGGGCTGCTTCCGGGCGTCCCGAACGGCTTCGGATGTCGACGCCGGGGGCTCGGTCACACGATCGATAGGCACGGTGTCAGCAGGTCGCATACACAAAACCCTAAACCCTCTTGACCATTTTGACCAGAGGGTTTAGGGTTTTTGTTGTACCCCGTACGGGATTTGAACCCGTGCTACCACCTTGAGAGGGTGGCGTCCTAGGCCGCTAGACGAACGGGGCGTGTTCGAACCACCGTGGTGGTCGGCTCGTAGAGTGTAGCGATCGGCCGGGATGCACCCAACCGGAAAACCGTCAGGCGACGGCCGCTTCGATCTCGGCTTTGATCTCCGCCGTGATCTTGGCGATGGCGTCGACCGCACCGAAGTTGGCGACGACCTGCTCGACTCGGGATGCACCGGTGATCACGCTCGACACGTTCGGGCTGAGGGTGCACCAGGCCAGCGCCAGCTGGGCCATCGAGCATTCGAGCCGTTCGGCGATCGGGCGGAGACCCTCGACCTTGGCGATGATCTCGGCGTCGCTCATGCGCTCGCCGAGCCAGTCGAAGCCGTTGAGCGCGGCACGGGAATCCTCGGGGATGCCGTCGCGGTACTTGCCGGTGAGCAGACCCGAGGCGAGCGGGCTCCAGATCGTGTTGCCGTAGCCGGTCTCGTCGGTGAGCCGGGCGAACTCGGTGTCGATACGTCGCTCCAGCAGGTTGTACTGGCTCTGCTCGGTGACGGGCTTGTGCAGGCCGTGCTTTTCGGCGATGCCCATCGCCTCGCGCACCTGCTCGGCGGTCCACTCGCTGGTGCCCCAGTAGTGCGCCTTGCCGGCGGAGATGATCTCGCTCATCGTGAAAACGACCTCTTCCATCGGCGTCTCCGGGTCGGCCCGGTGGGCGTAGAAGACGTCGACGAAGTCGGTCTGCAGCCGCTCGAGCGACCCGTCGATCGACTGCATGAGGTACTTGCGGTTGAGCGTGTTGTTCATGTTGGGCACGCCCTGATGGATGCCCCAGAACGCCTTCGTGGTGAGCGCGTAGGACCAGCGCGGCCAACCGAGCTCCTGGAAGACCTTGCCCATGATCTCCTCTGACTTGCCGCCGGCGTAGACCTCGGCGTTGTCGAAGAAGTTGCAGCCGGCCGCGCCGGCGGCGTCGATGCAGTCGCGGGCCAGGCCGGTGTCGAGCTGGTTGCCGAAGGTCACCCAGCTGCCGAAGGACAGCACGCTGACCCGCAGGCCCGAGGCGCCGAGGCGGCGGTATTCCATGTTCGGATTGACGGTGGGGGAAGACATGGCGCCGACCGTATCGGCGAGTCGTGGCTATGCGGCGGGGCGCTCGATGAGGATCGGTTCGCCGTCGACCCACCGGATCGGTCGGGCGTACAGCGACCGCACGCCGCCCTCGTCGTAGCCGACGAGATCGCCCGTCCAGCCGTGGTAGACGACGAGGTCGATGCCGAGATTCGGCACCTGCACCACCTCGAGTCCGCCCGGGCCCGAGGTCGCGTCGGTGGCGGCGAGCCAGGGTTCGGGATCCTTCTCACAGGGGCCGGTGACGCTCTCGCACACGGCGTGCCCGACCGCGTAGGCCTCCGTGTCCCAACGGTTGGCCGAGTAGAAGAGGTGGTACTCGCCGTCGACCTCGATCATCGATGGCCCCTCGACCACGTCGCGTTCCCACGACAGGTCGTTGCGGATCAACTCGACCGCCGGTCCGTCGAGTTCGGTGCCGTCGGCGCTGAGGGGTTGGGCGAAGATGATCGTGGGGATGCCACAGCAGTTGCCGTCGGATTTCCAGAGCAGCCAGATCGTTCCGTCATCGTCGACGAAGGTGCTCGGGTCGATCGAGCCGCCGAGGTCGAGGGTGCACACGAGCGGCTCCGTCGACTCGTCGACGAAGGGGCCCGCGGGCGAGTCGCTCGTCGCGACGGAGATGCACTGGCGGCCCGACGCGGTGTGACGCGTCGTGTAATGCAGGACATAGGTGTTGTCGATCTCGGTGACCGATGGCGCCCAGACGTGGTGTGGTTCGGACCACTCGGGCAACTCGGGCAGGGCGTCGCCGACCAATTCGCCCGAGCCGTCTCGGTACGCGGCAAGCACGGGCACGTTCATGAACATCGTGTTGGTCGCGTAGGCGTAGATGTCGCCGTCTTGGGGCAACAGGAACGGGTCGGCGAAGTCGCCTTCGAAGGTCGGCGTGCCGTCGCTGGCGACTCGACCAACCGCGGCGCGAACGTCGGGGGCGCCGGCGGAGAGCGGCCGCTCGGCGACCGGCGGCACCGTCGTGGTCGTGGACACGACCGGCTCTTCGGTGACGACCGGGAGCGGCGTCGTGGTGCTCGACGACTCGGGCGGTTCGATCAGCTCGACCACGACCGGTGCTTCGCGGGCGGCCTGCGCAGTCTCCGCGCCGATATCGGTTCCGCAGGCCGTCGCGAGCACGGTCGCCACGAGGACGGGAACGACCAGGGGGAGGTGTCGTCGCATGCCGTGAGCTTCGGCGACGAAGGTGAGGGTTCCCCGAGGCGAATGTGAACGGTTCGTTAGGAAGTGGCGGCGAAAACCACGAACGGCGCCCCGGAGGGCGCCGTTTCGATGGCTCGGGGAGGAGGACTTGAACCCCCAATGTCTGGACCAGAACCAGATGTGTTACCAATTACACCATCCCCGAAGGATGGCCCCGAAGGGCACGGGAAAGGGTAGCGGGAAGTCGGCCGTCAGCCGACCCCGCCGAGCCAGTTGTCGACCCGTCGATAGCCGATGATCCGGCCCAGGCTCACCGCTGCGGTCTCCCGCACGAGCTGGCGGATCGACGAGCCGCCGTCGGTCGACGACACGGTGGCCTCGAGCCCGACCTCGTCGGCGATCTGGGTCAGCCGCAGCGAGTGATACGGATCCGACACCAACACGACCGAGTCGAGATCGCGAAGGCGCAGCTGGCGGGCGGTCGCGGCGAGCTGCTCCCACGTGGACGCACCATCGGTGATCACCAGCAAGTCCTCGTCGGGGATGCCCGCGAAGCGCAGATACTCATAGCCGGCGAACCCCTCGGTGAAGCGATCGCCAGGCAGGTTCGAGCCTGTCGTCACGACGATCGGAGCGACCCCCTCACGCCACAGCTCTTCGGCGTGGTCGAGCCGGCCGGCCAGCACCGGCGACGGCTCACCGTCGTACTGGGCGGCACCGAGCACGACGATCGCATCGGCCTCGACGCGGTCGTCGGTGCCGGAGGCGACCAGCACCTGGAGGAACGTGACACCGACGTAGAGCACGCCGAGGGCGCCGCCGATCAGCACGATCCGTCGCCACGACAACCGCTCCCGGAGCTGCTGCAGCGGCGACCCCATGACTCAGCCCAACTGTTCCCGCGCCGCTCGAAGTCGGGCGAGGCATTCGTCGCGGCCGAGGAGGGTCATCGCCTGCCACAGCGGGATGCCCGCTCCCCCGCCGGTGAGCGCGACCCGAACGGGCGCGTGCGACATCACGCGGGCCTCGAGCTCTTCGGTGAGGGCGTTGCCGACGCCCATGACGGCCTGCTCGATGCGCTCGGCATCGGAGAAGTCGTCGGCGTCGAGGGCGGCGACCACGTCGTCGAGCACTCGGTCGGCGGCCCGACCCTTCACCATCGCCTTGGTCCAGGACTTCTCGTCGAACTCGGTCGGGCGCACGAACAGCCAGGTCAGCCAGCCGGCCGCCTCGTCGAGCTTCGAGATGCGCTGCTGGATCTCGGGCGCCAGCGCCTCGACGACGGCGGCATCGTACGCGTCGGCCGCCCACGGCACATCGTCGCCGGTGAGCCACGGCTCGGCCGCGGTCACGAACTCGGCCGGGCTGAGCGCCTTGATGTACTCGGCGTTGATGTGGCCGAGCTTCTGGATGTCGAACATCGCGGCGCCCTTGTTGACGGTGTCGAGCGAGAAGAGCTCGACGATCTCGGCCATCGGACGGATCTCGACCTCGTCGGGCGGACCCCAGCCGAGCAGGGCGAGGGCGTTCGCCATCGCCTCGGGCAGGTAGCCCTCGTCGCGGAAGGCAGCGAGCGCCACCGAATCGCGGCGCTTGGAGAGCTTCTTGCGCTGCTCGTTGACCAGCAGCGGCAGGTGGGCGTAGACCGGCTTGGCGCCGTAGCCGAGGGCGTCCCAGAGCAACATCACCTTCGGGGCGGTGTTGAGGAGGTCCTCGCCGCGGATCACATGGGTGATGCCCATGTCATGGTCGTCGACCGCGTTGGCGATGAGGAAGACGGGGCTGCCGTCGCCGCGGCGGATCACGAAATCCTCGATCGTGTCGTGGGCGACTTCGACCCGGCCACGCACGATGTCGTCGATGACGGTGACACCCTCGTCGGGGGCCCGGAAGCGCACGACGACACCGGGGCCCTCCTGAACATCACGATCACGCGACCAGCCGTGGTAGCCACCCTTCAGCCCGGCCGCCTCGTTCAGCTCCTCGATCTGCTCCTGGGAGAGATCGCAGTAGTAGGCGTGGCCCGAGTCGAGCAGCTGTTGCACAGCAGCGGTGTGGAGCTCGAGGCGATCGGACTGGAAGTACGGGCCCTCGTCCCAGTCGAGGCCGAGCCAGGCGAGCGGCTCGGTGATGGCGTCGACGAATTCCTGGGTGGTCTTCTCGGCGTTGGTGTCCTCGACGCGCAGCACGAAGGTGCCGCCGGTGTTGCGGGCGTAGAGCCAGTTGAACAGCGCCGATCGGGCACTGCCGACGTGCAGGAACCCGGTGGGCGCAGGAGCGAAACGAACGCGAGGGCTGGTCACGACGCGAATCTACCGGTCGGAGTTGGCGACACTTTGTGTCAGGTACGAAGTGTCTCCATCTCCCTCAGGACTCGTCGTCGGCGAGGGCGGCTCGCCAGTCGGCCTTGAGGGCGACCCGGGCCGAGGCGATGGGCTGACGCAGCCAGTCGCCGTCGACTCGATCGGCGATCTCGCGGGCCGAGAAGTAGTGGATCGTGGTGTGGTGCACCTCGGAGAAGAGGGCCTCGCGCAACTCGACCAGCTCCGCGGGCGCCTCGCCGAGGAAGCCGTAGGCGAGCAGACCGAGCTCGATGTCGTCGCGCACCGGCGCCCGACCGAACATCGACGCCCGACGCAACCCCACGGCGACCGCGCCGTCGATTGCATCGGCGGCGTGCTCGCCCGGGGCGAGCACGAGATCGTCCGTGAACGCCTTGGCGAGCTTCAGCGCATAGCCCTGATCGGGGCCCTGATTGCCGAGCGCACCACCGGTCGGGTGCGGCGCACCGATGGTCTCGCCCGGGCGGTCGGCCCGCCACGAGTCACCCCGGCGGGGCGGCGAGGCGTAGTGCTTCGGAGCCGTGGGCGAGGTGGGGACACGATTCGGGGCAGCCATGTCCGGAATCGTAGCGAGATCCCCGCAGCCATCGAGACACGCAGGCTTCGGGGCGTGCCCGCCCGGCCCCGCTCCGCTCAGGCGGGTCAGTAGCCCGGCGCGATCGTCGGGGTCATGACCAACTCGCGATGCGAGACGATGGCGTCGACCAGGCCGTACTCGACCGCCACCTCGCCGCGGACGATGTAGTCCCGCTCGATGTCGGCGGAGATCCGCTCGATCGGCTGCCCGGTGTGGTCGGCGAGCAGCTCCTCGATGCGGCGCCGGCTGTAGGCCATCTCTTCCATCTGGATCGCCATGTCGGTCGCCTGCCCCTGCGCACCGCCGTGGGGTTGATGGATCAGCACGCGGGCGTTGGGGAGGATCAGTCGGCGCCCCGGCTCCCCCGCTGCCAACAGCACCGCCGCGGCCGAGGCGGCCTGCCCGACACAGATCGTCGACACCGGCGGGCCGATGTACTGCATGGTGTCGTAGATACCGAAGGCGTCGGTGACGGAACCGCCGGGGCTGTTGATGTAGAGCTGGATCTCCTTCTGCGGATCCTGGGACTCCAGATGCAGGAGCTGTCCGATGATGAGGTTGGCGCTCTGATCGTCGACCTGCGTGCCGAGGAACACCACGCGATCGGCGAGCAACCGGGAGTAGAGGTCGAAGCTGCGTTCGCCTCGGCTGGTCTGTTCGATCACGGTGGGGACGAGGTAGGCGTTCGGCACGGTGGCTCCGTTCTGCAAATACGCAACCATTTAATTGCGCTTCTTCAGTCAATCAGGTCGACGACCGACACGCAACCACTTGATTGCGCTATGGTGGGGCGCATGGCCGATACCCGCACCGTCACCCGTGAACGCACGATCGCCGCCGATCCCGACGACGTCTGGGAAGCGATCACCGCCGACGACGGACTCGGCGCGGCGATCGACCCCGTGCCCGGCGGCCGGGTCGACGGCGATGATCCCGTCACCGGTGTGCGTCGGGTCGGTGCGGTCGAGCACGTCGAGGTGCCCCGCGATCTTCGCTACCGGTGGTGGCCGGTCGACGATCCCGACCAGGTCTCCACGGTCGACATCTCCTTGACCCCCGCCGACGAGGGCACGACCATCACCGTGACCGAACACCTCGTCCTCGCCCCGACCTTCGCGCCCCGCATGTCGGCGCAGCGTCCGGTGCTGCTGGCCGCATGACCGTCTTCGCTGCGATCGCCGACGACAACCGGCGAGCGATCTTCGATCTCCTCGTCCGCGACGGCGGTGGGACCGCCACCTCGCTCGCGTCGTCGATCGGCATCACCCGGCAGGCCGCGGCCAAGCACCTGGCGATCCTCGCCGACGCCGGCCTTGCCTCCAGCGAACGCGTCGGCCGCGAGACCCGCTTCCTCGCCGTGCCCGCCGGCCTCGATCCCCTCCGGACCTGGGTCGACGCGACCGCCGCCGCCTGGGATCACCGTCTCGACACCCTCACCGACAAGCTCGGGCGTTGAGTTGGAGACACTTCGTGTCAGGTACGAAGTGTCGCCAACTCAGTCGGCGGCGTGGAGAAGGCCGTAGACGAGCGAGTCGACGAGGGCCTGCCAGGAGGCCTCGATGATGTTCTCGCTCACACCGATCGTGGTCCACTCACGGGTGCCGTCGGTCGAGTCGAGCAGCACACGGGTGATCGCGCCCGTGCCCTTGCCGGTGTCGAGCACCCGCACCTTGAAGTCAGTGAGGCTGATGCGCTCGAGCGCCGGGTAGGTGTCGTCGAGCGCGTTGCGCAGCGCGGCGTCGAGGGCGTTGACCGGACCGTTGCCCTCCCCCACCGCAAGGTGACGGGTCTCGTCGACCCAGACCTTCACCGTCGCCGAGGTCTCCACGTCGACGGCGACGTCGTTCCAGAGCCGGGCGTTGGTGCCGGAGCGGTGATCGGTGTCGACGGAGAACGACTCGAGCCGAAAGTACGGCTGTTCCCACCCGGCAGCGCCCCGCATGAGCAACTCGAGCGACGCATCCGCCGCTTCGAAGTGGTAGCCCTCATGCTCGAGCTTCTTGAGCGTGTCGATCACGTCGCCCACGGTCTTGCCGTCGAGCTCGATGCCGAGCGCTTCGGCCTTCATCTCCAGCGTCGAGCGGCCGGCCATCTCCGACACGAGCACGCGGGTGCCGTTGCCGACCGCCTCGGGATCGACGTGTTCGTAGGCGTCGCTCGCCCGGCTCAGCGCCGAGGTGTGCAGACCGGCCTTGTGGGCGAACGCCGTCGAGCCGACGTAGGGCTGCTGCGGATCGACCGAGAAGTTGACCAGCTCGGCGACATGGTGGGCGACCGAGGTGAGGTTGGCGAGCCGCCCCTCGGGCAGGCAACGGATGCCCATCTTGAGTTCGAGGTTGGCCATGATCGGCACGAGGTCGCAGTTGCCGACCCGCTCGCCGTAGCCGTTGATCGTGCCCTGCACCTGGGTGGCGCCGGCTCGCACGGCGGCGAGGGCGTTGGCGACGCCACAGCCGGTGTCGTTGTGGAGGTGAATGCCGACCTGGCAGTCGACATGGGCGACGACCGCGCCGACCGCCGCCTCGACGTCGGGCGGCAACGAACCACCGTTGGTGTCGCAGAGCACGACCGCTTCGGCGCCGGCCATCGCCGCAGCCTCGACCACCCGAAGGCTGAACTCGGGGTTGCGTTTGAAGCCGTCGAAGAAGTGCTCGGCGTCGAAGAACACCCGCTTGCCCTGGCCGACGAGGTACTCGACCGAGTCGGCCACCATCGCCACGCCCTCGTCGAGCGTGGTCTTGAGCGCCTCGGTGACGTGATAGTCCCAGCACTTGCCGACGATGCAGACGACCTCGGTTCCGGCGGCGACGAGGTTGGCGAGGGTCTGGTCGCTGTCGACCTTGCCCGCGGCACGGCGGGTCGAACCGAAGGCGACGAACGTCGATGTCGCCAGGTCGAGCTCGCTCTTGGCCCGCTCGAAGAACTCGTCGTCCTTCGGGTTGGCGCCCGGCCAGCCCCCTTCGATGAAGGCGACGCCGAGACGGTCGAGCTGCTCCGCGATGCGGAGCTTGTCGTCGACCGTCAGCGAGATGCCTTCGAGCTGGCTGCCGTCGCGCAGGGTCGTGTCGTAGATGTCGACCGCCGTCGGCCACGACGGGTCGTGCTGGGCGGAGCGGTCGATCTCGGTCACGACGCGAGTTCGTTCCAGGCGAGGTACTTGTCGTTCTTGCCCCGCACGAGATCGGCGTACGCGTCGGCCAGCACCTTGGTGGCGGGACCGGGGCACGGCACCGGACGGTCGTCGACGGAGTTGACGGCCGAGACCTCGGCGGCGGTACCGACCACAAAGATCTCATCGGCGGTGTAGAGGTCGCTGCGAGCCATGTCGCCGACCTGGATGTCGATGCCGTGATCGGCCGCCAGCTGCATCACCGTGTGCTGGGTGATGCCGGGCAGCGCACCCGACGACGTGGGCGGGGTGAGGATGACGTCGCCCTTGGCGACGAAGATGTTCTCGCCCGAGCACTCCGACACGAGGCCCGCGCCGTTGAGCATGATCGCCTCGTCGTACCCGGCGTTGAGCGCCTCCATCTTGGCCAGCGTGCTGTTGGCGTAGTTGCCGGTGGTCTTCGACGCCGGCGGCATGATGTTGTGGTCGTGGCGGGTCCACGAGCTGATCTTCATGCGCACACCCTTCGACACGGCGTCGTCGCCCAGGTAGGCACCCCACGGCCAGGCGGCGATGGCGATGTCGGTCGTGCACGCACCGGTGGCGAGGCCCATCTCGCCGTAGCCGTAGTACGCGAGCGGCCGCAGATAGCAGGCGTCGAGTCCGGAATCGGCCACGACGTCCTTGCAGGCCTGCACGATCGTGGGCACGTCGTACGGCATCGGCATGCCGAGGATCGCGGCCGAGTTGTAGAGCCGCTCGATGTGCTCGGTGAGGCGGAAGATCGCCGGACCCCTGTCGGTTTCGTAGGCCCGGATGCCCTCGAAGACGCCGGTGCCGTAGTGGAGCGTGTGGGTGAGGACGTGGATCTTCGCGTCCTCCCACGGCACCATCTCGCCGTTCATCCAGATGTTGGGCGTCGGGGTGATGGGCATCGGGCGCTACTTTCGCTGCATGCGCAGAACGCCCTTGGGGCGCTTGCGGAATCGGGGATGGGCTAGAGGTTTCAGAGACGTGCGACGACGGCGTCGCCGATCTCGCTGGTGGTTCCGGTCAAGGTGTCGGTGTCGGCGCAGGCCGAACGGATGCGGTCGGCCGCCTCGGTCTCACCGAGGTGGTCCAACATCATCGCGCCACTCAGGATGGCGGCGACAGGGTTGGCCTTGCCGGTGCCGACGATGTCGGGCGCCGAGCCGTGCACCGGCTCGAACATCGACATGCCGTTGGGGTTGAGGTTGGCGGTCGGCGCCAGGCCGATGCCACCCGACACCGCACCACCGAGGTCGGTGAGGATGTCGCCGAACAGGTTGTCGGTGACGATCACGTCGTAGCTCTCCGGGCGATCGACGAAGTAGATGCAGGCCGCGTCGACATGGTTGTACGCCGTCTCGACCTCGGGATACCCCTCGGCCACCTCGTTGAACGTGCGCTCCCAAAGATCGCCCGAGAAGGTCAGCACGTTGGTCTTGTGCACGAGTGTGAGGTGCTTGTTACGGGTCATCGCCAGGTCGAAGGCGTAGCGAACACAGCGCTCGACACCATGGCGGGTGTTGACCGAGCCCTGGGTGGCGATCTCGTGCGGCGTACCGGCCCGCAGCAGGCCGCCCTCTCCGGCGTAGGTGCCTTCGGTGTTCTCACGGATCACGACGAAGTCGTGAGAAGGGGTCTTGAACGGCCGGTAGTTGATGTAGAGGTCGAGTTCGAAGCGCATCCGCAGCAGCAGGCCGCGCTCGATCACGCCGGGCGGCACGCCAGGGCTGCCGACCGCACCGGCGTACAGGGCGTCGATGCCGCGCCACTCCTCGATGATCTCGTCGGTGAGGATCGTGCCGTCCTTCAGGTAGCGCTCGCCACCGAGGTCGTAGTCGATGCGCTCGTACTCGACGCCGAGCGCGTCGATGACCTTCAGGCCTTCGGCGACGACCTCGGGACCGATGCCGTCGCCGCCCATGATGCCGATGCGGTGGGTCATGTTGGAACTCTCCTGGAACATGAAAAACCGCCCACCGAAGTGGACGGCTGGAGGCGCACGCCGAGAAACGACGTGCGCTACGAAATGCTGATGATGAGCGAGGTGGTCATCACGGTCGCCGAGCCTACCGGGCAGACGGTTTCGTCTCAATCAGGACCCCCTCACCGCTAGCCTCATCCGAATGGCAGACGCACAGCAGCTCTCCCAGGCCGCCTTCGACCGGCTCAAGGCCGAACACGACGACCTCACCACGCGCGGGCGGATCGACATCGCCCGCAAGATCGAGGCCGCTCGTGAGCTCGGCGATCTCTCCGAGAACGGCGACTACCACGCCGCCAAGGAGGAGCAGGGCAAGATGGAAGGCCGCATCATGCACCTCGGGCGCATGATCGAGAACGCCGTGATCGTCGAGGCCGAAGGCGGTGGCGACTCCGTCATGGCCGGCGCCATCGTCACGATCATCTTCGACGGTGACGACGAAGACGACGCCGAGCGCTACCTGGTCGGTTCGATCGAAGAGCAGGCCGACGACGTCATCGTCGTCTCCCCCGGCTCTCCGATGGGCTCGGCGCTGCTGGGGGCCGCGGTCGGCGACGAGGTCGAGTACGAGGCCCCGACCGGCGCCATGTTGAAGGTCAAGGTCCTCGCGATCGACTGACCGGCCCGTCAGCTGTCGACGGCTGCGGTGAAGACCGCGCTCACCGAGAGATCCCCCGTGAGCGCCACCCGCAAGGTCTCCTCGGTCAGCGCGCCCTCGGTGCGGGTCGCGAGCGATCCGAGTTCGGCGACGGTCTCGGTGGTTGCGGCATCGGCCTGTGCGTTCAGATCCGAGGTCTCGCCCGAGTCGACGAACCGCACCGAGTACGTGGCCGGCACGTCCTCGAGCGCCGGCACCACGCCGGTCCGGCCAAAGCCGAGCACGGTCATGACCTCGTCGAGCGGCCCATAGGAGTCGATGGCGGTGTCGTCTTGGTGGTTGACGAGCAGGATCGACCGTCCGCTCGTCGCGTCCGCGACCGCGACCCATTCCGTCCCCGAGAGATCCTCGGTCCACGGCACGTCGGCGGTCGTGCGTTGGCCGTCGTTGCGGATCACGACGTCCTCGCTTCCGAGCGATCCGCCCGGGGTCCCTTCGTAGAGGAACCAGTACCCAGCGTCGGCGGTGTCCATCACCATCGACGCGCCGGCGGCGTCGATCGTCCACGTGGTCGCCCAGCTCCCGTCGGTGCGGACGGTCTCGAGTACGACGAGCAGCGGGCCGTTCTCGACGATCGTGGTCCGGTGCCCTGCGGAACCGGGATGGAGGTATCCCTCGGGGAACACGGCGTTGGGGATGCCCCGGAAGGTGCCGGCGCTTCCGGGTGTCGTGTTCCACGAGATCCAGTCGTCGCCATCGACATCGACCATGGAGACGAATCCGCCTCCGGCGCCGTCGAAGTACCAGCTCGTCTCACCGGCGCTGATCTCGATGGTCGTGATCCCGTTTCGTTCGACACCCTCGACGGCCGCCACGATCGGTTCGAACGCACGAGGGGCGATCGAGGCCTCGAGCGTGTCGAAGTAGACGTGGAACGACCGAGCGCCGAGTGGGCCGTCAGTGAGGTCGACGAACAGCCGACCCGACGCCCCGTCGGTGGCGAGGAACTGATGGACGACCAGCCCGTCGATGACCACGCCGTCGGGGTCGACCTCGACGACTCGGATCGAGTCGGGAGCGAACGTGCCGGACGTTCCGGCCGCAGCCAACAGGGCGCCGAAGTCGATGTCGACCGACGCCGTGGCCGATCCGGCGGTCGCCGTCGTGGCGATGGGTACCCGGTGCGCGAGCGTCGCATCCCACCAACCGGCGAAGATCGCCGGCTCGGTGTCCCAACGCTCGAAGACCTGGCCGTCGTCGGGTTCGGCGACGAACACGACCGAGTCGCCGTATCGGTGGTCCTCACCGCCGGCGAGCAACGTGACGGTTCCGGCGCCGTCGGTCTCGGTTTCGATCTGGACCGACCCGCCGGCGACCGGGATCGTGGGCGTGGTCGTCGTCGTGGTGGTGGTCGTCGACGTGGTCGTGGTGGCCGTCGGCTCAGCGGCGCGTTCGGCGGCGTCAGGGGCGACCTCGATCGACACCTCCGAACCGCCGCCCGCAAGCACGGTGCCCATCGCGATGATCATCGTGACGATCACCGCCATCGCGACATCGGCGCGACCGACTCGAACTCGTGACACTGCGGCTCTCCACCTCGTTCGGAACCCACGCCGGGACGGACCGGTCACCATCGGCACCGCCCGCGGTCCCCTGAGCCGTTCACGTCAGCCGAATGCACCACGAGACGGGACCGATCTACGCTCGCCGCTGTGTCCGCGTTCGAGACACCGACGATCTTCCTGCCCGGCGACCGGGGCGTGGGCCGACCCGAACTCCCCGTCGCGCACGACGTCGTGTTGCCCGACCGTGGGACCACCCGCATGCACACGGTCGAAGGCCCGCCTGGCGCCCCGAGCGTCTTGTTGCTGCACGGCTGGACGGTCACCGCTGCATTGAACTGGTTCCGCGTCTACCGACCGCTCTCGACCACCTACGACGTGGTCTCCTATGACCAGCGGGGCCACGGCGGCGGCATCCGCCCGGCGTCACGCCTCCGGTTGCGGGATCTCGTCGACGATGCGGTCGCGGTTCTCGACGCGCTCTCGATCGAGCGCGCGATCGTCGTCGGATACTCGATGGGCGGCACGGTGGCCCAGCTGCTCGCCCGCCACCACCCCCATCGGGTGCAGGGTCTGGTGCTCGCAGCGACGTGGGCGCACGGGCCGAGCAGCCCGCTGCAGAACCAGTTGTTGCGCGGCAGTGCGGTCGCAGGCCGGGCCCTGCGGACGATCCCGCGCCGCCACCAGATCCGCACCGTTCGGGCTGCGTGGGGCCGGCTGGCGCCGACCTCACCCGACGACCGACCACCGTGGTTCGTCGAGCAGGTCGTCGCCGGCTCGTTCCCCCACATCGTCGAGGCCGGGCGTGAACTCGCCCGTTTCGACAGCCGGGCCTGGCTCCCCGATCTGGCGATGCCGACCGCCCAGCTCATCACCACCCGGGATCAGGTCGTGCCGCCCAGCCGCCAGCACCGCCTCGCCGCCGGACTGCCCGGCGGCGAACTCCGGCGGGTGCCGATGGACCACGACGGCTGTGCCACCGATCCAGACCGGTTCGTGCCGGCCCTGCTCGACCTGGTCGACGCGGTGGCCGCTCGATGAGTTCGGGCGCGACCGCGCCCTCCCGCTACGGTCCCGGCGATGCGTGCCCGCCTCCTCCTCGCCTTCGCCGCTCTCACCACCCTTGCGGTGTCGTCGTGCGCGGACGACGACCCGCTCGACGCCTTCGTCGAGGTCGAGCCCGAGATCGTGTTCGAGACCGAGGAGCTCGACGTCGACATCGACGCATTGGCCGAAGCGGCCGAGGATCCCGAGCCCGAAGGTCCCCCGCCGATCGACATCCCCGACGACGCCCTCGACTTCACCGGCCTGGCGCAGATCGATCTCGACATCCAGGACAACGCGTTCACCCAGCGGGTCGTGGTGGTGAGTGCCGGCACCGAGATCACGTGGACCAACCAGGGGCGCAACGAGCACAACGTGCGCCCCGCGATCGAGGGGGCGTTCGAGCCGATCTCCACGCTCGACCTCGCCGAGAAGGGCGACAGCGCATCGCTCCGGTTCGACGCACCGGGTGACTTCCCGTACTTCTGCAGCCTGCACGGCACTGCGACCAACGGCCAGACCGGCCGAGTCATCGTCGTTCCCTAGCGCAGTCGGCCGAGTGTATTCCGCCCCTGCGAGCTTCGGGGTTAGGGTCTGCTCGTCGCTTTCCTGAGGGGGGAACCATGCGTCGCCTGCTGATCCTGTTGTCCGTCTTCGCGCTCGTCGCGTCCGCGTGTGGAGGAGGTGACGACAGCACCGACACCGCCGCCGGCGAGGACACGGGCACCGAGTCCGAATCGGGGTCGGCGCCCGAAGAGGAGCCCGAGGCCGAGGCCGAACCCGACGAGGCCGAGGCAACCGACGACGAGACCGCTTCGTCGGAGCCCGAGGAGGCACCGGCCGACGACAATGCACTCGGTGCGCTGCGGGTCCCCCAGGACTACGCCACCATCCAGGAGGCCGTCGATGCGGCCGCGCCCGGCGATCTCGTGCTGATCGACGAGGGCACCTACAACGAATCGGTCGTCGTCGAGACCGACAACGTCGTGATCCGCGGCGTCGACCGGCAGACGGTCGTGCTCGACGGCATGCACTCCGAGGACATGGCCAACGGCATCATCGTCTTCGGCAACGGCGTCGCCGTCGAGAACCTCACCGTGCAGAACTACTTCTCCAACGGCGTGTTCTTCACCGGCGACTACGACTCGGACTTCATCCTCCGCGGCTACCGGGTCAGCTACGTCAACGCCTTGAACAACCGGGTGTACGGCATCTACGCCTTCAACGCCGAGTACGGCCTGATCGACAACACCTACGCCGCCGGCCACACCGACTCGGGCTACTACGTCGGCCAGTGCCAGCCGTGCAGCGCCGTGCTCTCGAACAACCTGTCGGAGTACAACACGCTCGCGTACTCGGGCACGAACGCCGGTGGCGAGCTCTACATCGTCAACAACGAGTTCCGCATGAACCGGGTCGGCGTCACCCCCAACACGCTCAACTCCGAGGAACTCGCCCCGCAGCGCAGCGCGACGTTCGCCGGCAACTGGATCCACAGCAACGGCAACCCCGAGACCAGCAAGGGTGGCGACATCTGGGAACTGGCCTACGGGGTCGGCATGGTGCTGCCGGGAGCGAACAACAACCTCGTCACCCGCAACCTCATCGAGAATAACCGCAACGGTGGTGTCGCCGTCTCGTTCCTGCCCGACGGCGACACGATCTGGCTGGCCGAGAACAACACGATCACCGACAACGTCCTGCGCGGCAACGGCATCGACGTGGTGATGGTCGATCAGGGTGGCCAGGCCAGCCTCGGCAACTGCTTCGGCGGCAACACCTTCGACACGTCCCGCCCGGCCGACATCGACACCGTGTTGCCGTGTGACGGCGCCGAGGGTGACCTCAGCGACATGATCGGCATCGACTTCTTCTCGCCGCCCGGCGATGAGGCCAACGTGCCCTACGCCGATGTCGCCTCGCCGGCTGCGGGCGATCAGCCCTCGATGCCCGATGCGTTGAGCGCCCCGGCCTCCCCGGCCGACGTCCTGCCCGAGTTCGACGGTTTCGACCTGGATGCGATCGCCGTCCCGAGCGGTACCTGACCAACCGATCCGTCGACTCGGCGCCCCGCTGGCCGTCCTCACCCTGCTGATCGCAGCGTGTGGCAGCGGCGGTGGCGCCGAGTTCGACGCGCTCGAGACCGATGCGACGACGTCGACGATCTCGACGCTCAACGTGTCGACGGCCGCGCCCGACTGGTTGATCGAACGAGCGGGTGACGCCACTACGACCTTCGAGATCAGCGAACGCTCGTACAACCTGTCGGCCCGCAACGTCGGCCTCCCGGCCCGCATCCGGTTCGCCGATGGTGACGAGGTGTTCGAGGCCTTCTTCGACGCCGAGACCGGGCTCGGTCCCGATTTCAACGCGAACAGCTGCACGTCGTGCCACGTCAACAACGGCCGCCAGCAGTTCCCGGTCGACAACGGCTACGTCGGTATCGGCCCGGTCGTGCACGTGTCGGCCCCGGGCGCGGCCGACGACGAGGCACCGTTCGAGCTGCCCGGCTACGGCACCCGGCTCCAGACCTACACCGCCGACGGGACGGACGCCGAGGCGCAGGTCAACGTCTTGTGGGAGACCGTCGAAGGGGCCTATCGCGACGGCACCCCGTATGAACTCCGGCGCCCCACCGTGTCAGTCGTCGGCCGTGAGGGGATGTTGCCGGCCGACGCCCAGATCTCGCTACGTATCCCGCCCCAGGTCGCCGGGCCAGGTCTGCTCGAATACGTGCCCGCCGAGGACATCTTGGCCGCCGCCGACCCCGACGATCTCGACGGCGACGGCATCTCCGGCGAGGTGAACCTCGTCGTCGACGGCCGCGTCGGTCGCCACGGCTGGAAGGCCGAGAACCCCGACCTCGTGCATCAGTCGGCGGGTGCACTCGCCGACGACATCGGCATCGGCACCAATCTCGCGCCGGTCGACGGCGCCGTCGAACTCTCCGACACCGACCTCGCCGATCTCGCGTTCTACGTCGAGGCGCTCGCGATCCCGGCCGGCCGCGACGTCGACGATCCCGAGGTGATCCGCGGTGCCAACCTCTTCACGACGATCGGCTGCGCCGACTGCCACACTCCGACGCAGCGCACCGGCACGACGCAGTACGCCGAACTCGACGACCTCCTGCTCGTGCCGTTCACCGACCTGTTGCTGCACGACATGGGTCCGGGGCTCGACGACAGCCGCTCGGTGTACAACGCGTCAGGCAGCGAGTGGCGCACGGCGCCGCTGTGGGGCATCGGTCTGCTCGAGACGGTCAACGGCCACGTGTCGCTCTTGCACGACGGTCGGGCCCGCTCGATCGAGGAAGCGATCCTGTGGCACGGCGGTGAAGCCCAGCACGTCACCGACGCGTTCATGGCGCTCGACGCCGCCGATCGCGCCGCGCTGATCCGGTTCGTCGCCAGCCGTTAGGGGCGGTCCGGGGTTCCCGGCGCGAGTTCCACCTCGGTCACCGGGGCGGCTGGCGCAACCGGCTCTCGCAGGTCGATCGTCTCGCGGACGTCGATGATCTCGCCCGGTTCGATCGGTGTCGTCGGCTCCGGCGGATCCGCTTCGGTGTCATCGCCGCGGAGGCGGCGCAACACGAAGCGCGCCGCGAGGACCACCAGATCAACGATCAGCACGGCCACCAGGACGTACAGCAACCACGGGGTGTAGCTCGTCGTCGTCGACCGTTCCACCCGGTCGACTGACGGTGCCGTCACCTCGACGCGCCACACGGTCTCCCCGTCCACGATCGCCGGCAAGGTCGCCCTGACCGTCTGCTGCCACGCCTGGCTCGAACCGAGCGTCTCGGGCGCGTCGAGCGTGACCGTGGTGATCGCCGTCGAACTGTCGCGTCGGGCCGCCCAGGCGGTGACCGTCAGGTTCGCCACCGGTTGCACCCACTGGTTGCGCACCGAGACGGTCACGTCGTAGTCGGTCGCCGAGCCGAGACTCGACTTGATCGCCTCGATCCGACCTTCGTCGGCCCGCACGACGTCGATGTCGACCACGAAGGGGTTCGGGATCGCCTCGTTGTCGAGCAGATTGACCTCGAAGGGATGCCCCAGCACGGTGAACTCGGCGAGCGCGACCTCGCTGTTGGACGAATCCGCCGTGCGGAGCACGCACGGGCACGGCAATGGAGGCTCGGTGATCGTGAACCACGACCCGCGGGTGTCGTCCGGCAGCGTCTCGATCGAATCGGACCCGACCTGGTTGCAGTCGATGGAGCCCCGGCGGCCGAGGTTGCCGCAGACCTGGGTGGTGACGAAGTCGGCGTCGAAACCGCCCACGACGATGACCACCCGCTCACCGGGCCGGGCGGCGTTGGTTCCCGACACCCGCACGAACGGCCCGTCGCTCACGCCTTGGGCATCCTCGATGGCCGCGGTGTCGTCAGCGTCTGCCGACTGGCCCGCTGCGGGTACGCCGAATCCCACCGCCACGATCGCGACGAGCAGGCACGCGGCGAGCCGGCGGGTCATCCGACGGTCTCTCGTTCCCGTTCGCGCTCGACGAAGCCCCCGACGACCGCCGGGCTCTGCTCGTGGCGGCGGAAGGCCCGATAGCCGAGCCAGCCGAAGAGCAACAAGAAGCCCAGGAGAATCAGCGTCAGCGGCAAGGCGAGCGTCCTCGCGGAGCGATCGTCGGCCGTTACCTGGACCGCCTCGCTCACGTCAGTCGTGACCTCCACGGTCGCGTTGATCACGAACGCCGCCGGGACGCCGTCCACCGTCTCGGTGATCTCGATCACGTCACCCGGCAAGAAGTCCTCGAACACGACGGGATCGAGCACGGTCTCGGAGATCCCGAACGGACCCGACACCTTCAACACGGCCTCGCCGGTCAGGCGGATGTTCCCCCGGTTGGCGAGCACATAGGAGACCTCGGCATCGCCGGACACGGGGTTGACGCCGCCGCTGAAGTCGACGCTCAGATCCTCGACCGCGACCTCCCCCTGCAGCGCGCCGTCGACGCGGACGTAGAGCCGCGTACCGGTGCGGCGGTCGAGCAGCACGACCGCACCGTTGGCGTCGGTCGTGATCGCCTCGTTGCTGGCGAGCACGGCGCCGACGTGATCGCCCGGCGTGGCGTCCAACGGCACCTCGATCGTGACCGGGATCGTCGCCTGCTGACCGGGAGCGAGCGTCACCAGCCCCTGGACGAGCTCGACCCACGTGCCGACCCCGACCGGTTCGTCGTCCGCGGAGAGCAACGCGAGCTGCCCCTCGGCCCCGGTGAACGCATCGGTCGAATACAGCTCGAACGTCAGGGACTCGTTGCCGAGGTTGAACACGGTGACCGCGTCCTCGATGACCGTGCCCGGGACTGCGGTGTAGGACATGTTCGGCCGGGTGGCACCGTTCCCCGGATCGCCCGCCGGGGTGAGGGTCCAGCTGTGGATCCGCTCCTCTCCAGCGCTTCGTTCGAACGGCACGTCGTCGACCGTCTCGCCCCCATCGGTCTGGGCGGTTGCGGGGCTCGAGAACATCGCGAGCAACAAGACGATCAACGTGACGAGGTGAGGGCGCCGGGGCATGGCCGCAGACCCTAGAGAGGGCGGGTCGCGTCGGGGTTGCCCTGGGTAAACACGGCCTGAACGACGAGCGGCGAGCACGGGACGCCCGGGCCGAAAACGACGAAGGCGGGCGGCGGACCACCAGGAAGGCTCCCGGCGTCCACCGCCCGCCACACGAAGCTCAGCTCCGTGTCTCAGTCAGGATCAGACCATCGTGAATTCGAGCTCGGCGTTGTAGGTGCTCGGATCCACCGACAGGGGGATCAGGAGCCGCACGATGAAGTCCACCGTGGCGATACCGAGGCCCTCGCCGGCGTTGGCCGAAGCGAGGATGGTGCCGTCACACAGGCCGGGGCCGGCGTCGCCGGGCGAGCCGGTGCCCGGAAGCACACCAGCGGTCGCGGTCACGATCTGGTCGTAGCCGTTACCGAGCGGGTCCGAGTCGTCGGTGACCTGCGGGGTAATGCCGGCGAAGCAACCACTGAAGGTGTTGCCGCCACCATCGCTGAAGTCGGCCATCGTCGCCTGGAGGTTCCAGCCGGCGTCGACCTGACGGGTGTCGACGATCGTGATCTCGTTGCCGACGCCGGACGCACCGAAGTACTGACCGGCGAGGGTGCCCGAGGTGACGAGCGTCGCGGTGCCCATGTCCAGACCACAGTTGGTCGGGTACGTCGCGGGCGACGGGACCGGGTAGTTGGCGAACTCGGCGTCGTCCTGCTGACCCGGGGTCACCAGATCGGCGTCGGGCGAGGTGCCGACCTGATCGAGGGTGGCGACCGAGTCAGCAACGTCGAGCGGGTAACCCGGGAACGCGTCGACCGCAGCCGGAGCAACCTGGTCGTTGTTCACGCCACACCGCTGGGTGAGGATGAGCGCACCAGCGGGACGCTCGACCTCGACGGTCTGGATGATGACCTGCGCCGCGTTCGGCGAGCACTGCACCGTGCCGGCACCGCCGACGCCGGCCGCGTAGTTCGGCTGCACCGTGAAGGTGTAGGCGACGCCAGCGGTGAGACCACCGAAGGTGGCGGTGGTGCCGACCACGCCGAGCTGATCCGGAGCGTCAGCCGGAGCGACGGTGACATCGAAGTCGGTCGCGCCGGCCGTGCTGTTGTCGACCCAGTCGATGACGAGCTCGCCGGCGGACGAGCCGGTGGAGCACAGCACGGACGGAGCCGGGATACCCGGAGTGCAGTCGATGGCGTTCGACGCATCGGAGTCACCGACGCCGTTGTTGGCGACGATGGTGATGCTGACGGTCACACCGTTGGTGAGGCCCGAGACAGTGGCGGAGGTGCCGGTCTCGCCGGTGAGCGCCGGGGTGCCGTCGACGAGGACCGAGTAGTCCACGTCGGCCGGGTCCGAAGCACCAGCGGTCCACGACGCCGAGCACTCACCCTCGGCAGCGAGAACGCTGTCAAGGGTGGGGGCCTGCGAGCGAGCGCCTTCGGCGTAGTTGCCACCGGTCACGGTGATGAGCGACGCCCAGTAGGTGTCGATCTCGCCGTTCAGGGTGCACGCAACACCGATGAAGTACTCGCCGTCAGCGATGGGCGCAACGGTGCCGACGACCTGACCACCCGACGGGGGCGGGACCAGGTTGCCGGGAGCGGCCGAAGCCGGCGCACCGAAGTAGATGCCGTTGGCCGAACCGTCGAGGAGACCGATCGCCGGAGCGTCCGGGCCGAAGAAGGAGCCGATCGTGATGATCGCCGGATCCTCGTTGGCGGGGACGATGAAGCCTGCGGCCTGGTAGCCGTCGGTGCCGGGGCCGGCGCACGCCGCGGCCGGAGTGGCCGGGGTGAGCGAGAAGCCGCCGTTGAGCGAGCCCGACGAGGGGCTGAGCACGACGCCGTCAACGGCGGGCGTACCCGGAGCGGCTGCCTGAGCAGCCTGGGTGGAGAAGGCGAGCGCGGTCGCCACCATCGCCACCGAGGCGATGACCGCGAGGACGCGACGCATGTTGTTGAACATCAGTTTTGTTCCTTGAGAATGTGCGTTTGTTGACGGATTGACGCTCAGGAGTTACCGCTGCGGAACTCACCCTTGAGGGAGAGATCGCCACAGTTGCTCGGGCTGAGGAAGCCGAAGGTCGAGACCGTCGCGAGGGCGTCGCCGCTGCAAAGCGCCGAGCTGCCGCCCACGAAGATGTTCTTCACATCGGAGAAGAGGCTGCCGGGAGCCTCGACGATGGCGGTCGGCCAGACGTTGTACACGTCACGGCCGAAGGTGCCGTCGTTGTAGAACGACGCAACCGGAGCCAGGTTCGGCGCGGTGCCGGTGATGGGCGAACCGAGGTCGGTGCCCGAGCCGTTGTCGCTGATGGTGCCAAGCAGGATCTCGGCCGGGGTACGCAGGATCGACGCGCCGTTGTTCTGGGCGACGAACTGCGAGGCCGAGAAGCCCGAGACGACCTGGTAGCCGGCCTCGGCGCCGGCGAGGGCGTCGCCGCGAGCCTTGAGGTCGTCACCGCTGTGCTCCTGCACGCGACCGCCGAGCGATTCGCACAGGGCGTTGTGGGCGGTGTCTTCCTGGGCCTCGGTGATACCGAGCGAGCCGTTCCACGACTTGAAGGTGCCCGAGCCGGTCTGGATGCCGCAGGGAACCATGGTCACACCGTCGACGACGACGAGGTTGCCGGCGCTCGAGGTGAAGATGGCCTGGAGCTCGGCGAGCGTCAGGTCGGTGACCGGGCTACCGGCGGGACGGTAGTAGGCGAAGGTCAGCGCGTCACGAGCGAACGGGATGTAGGTCGTGTCGGTGCTGGTGTCTCCGGACGACGGACCGCTCGACGAGCGAGCGAAGTCGATCTGGTTGAGCACCGAGACGCCGCCGGCGCCGCAGGGCTCGTTGCCGCTATCGAAGCCGGTCCACGACGAGTCGCCCGAGTCGTAGGAACGGGCCATGGCCTGGCGACCGTTGGTCGAACCGTTGGGCCGGAAGAACGCCGGACCGCCGATGCGGGTCGTGATGCACTGGGGGCTACCGGTCGCGTTGAACGAGTTGAACGTGACGTAGTTCGGCGAACCCGAGTTGGCGGGCTCGTAGAACACGCCCTCGGAGAAGCCGGACAGGCCGTTCATGACGTCCTGCGTGGTGTCAGAGCCAACGGCGACAAGCGCGTCGAAGGCCTTGGGGTCAGCTTGAGCGCTGTTGACAAAGCTCAAGCTCGCGGCGGCGACTGCAGCAACGGTAAAGATCGTTGCGAGCAGACGCGCACCATTGGTGATGCGGTTACGCATGGTGGTTTCTGGAACCTTCCTGGTTGGATTTCTCGTGGGCTCCCTCGTCCCACGAACACGGGACTCCGCCCGTGCCGAGGAGTTGAGCAGGGCCACCTGAAGCGCAACTGGCCCTGGTGTAAACGCTGTTCCCTTTGGCCTGAAGCGTGTGTGGTTCCCAGGTGAAGACCGCGTGCCGTG
>JBCBYI010000037.1:0-23189 GCA_039815945.1 Actinomycetota bacterium
CATGCCATCCGCCAGGAAGTCGGGGCGCGCTCGGGCTCCCACCGCCGCGGCCGCCTCTGCCAATGTGGCGAATTGGGAAGCTGAAAGGTTCACGACCACCCTTGCGTGAGAACCGTGCTCATCTTGCGCCACGCCGCGTGAGGTTTCAAGTGACGTGACGGTGACGTGACGGTGACGTGAACGTCGTCGGCCGATCGAGAACCGCAGGCGGTCCGGCGCTAGCGTCGAGTCGACGAAATGGAGTCGCCCGTGAGCGCCAAGATCATCTCCGACAGCCGAGTGCTGCCGTTCCCCGCCGACGTCATCTTCGACGTGTTGGCCAGCCCGGCCGGCCACGTCGAGATGGACGGCTCCGGCACGGTGAGGGGGGTCGCGAGCGGCCCCGAACGCTTGCGCGAGGGCGCCAAGTTCAAGATGAAGATGAAGCTCGGGATGCCGTACCAGATGTCGTCGACCGTCAAGGAGTTCGAGGAGGATCGCCGCATCGCGTGGGCGCACTTCGGCGGACACCGCTGGCGCTACGAACTCGAAGCGGTCGAAGGCGGCACCAAGGTCACCGAATCGTTCGACTGGTCGACGTCGATCGCCCCCCGGTTCATCGAGATGGCCGGCTACCCGAAGAAGCACAGGGACAACCTGCAAAAGACGCTGGCACGCCTCGAGGACGTCGTCGCCGCCCGTCAGGGCTGATCCGCCGGCGCCCGGTCGCGCTCAGTCGAGCCCGGGGGCGTCGGGCGAGCGTTCGGTCGCAAACGAGCGCACACGATCGACGTCGACCACCCCGCACGACAGCTTCCACGTCCATGCGGTCGCGACGATGCGATCCGGCAGATCACCGGCGGCCGGCGCGATCACGAGTGCGGCCGAGGCCAGCGTCGTCAGCGGTTCGAGTTCGGCCGGCTCCACCGTCGCGTCGTACTGCACCATCACCCCGCCGGCCTCGAGCAGACGGACCTGGATCTCCGGTGCGATGCTGACGTCGAGCACGCCCTCCGGTGTGGGCCCAGCGATGTGGGGACCGCTCGTCGGCGGGTCGGTCTGGTACTCGACCGCCCCCTCGCTCAGGACATGGCGTCCCGAGGCCTGATCCTCGGGTTCGCGCAGCTCGACACACGCCGACGCGGCATCGTCGCCGCCACACGCGACGACGAACAGTGAAAGGGCACAGCACCAGGCGGCGAGACGCATCGGTCCCATCGTGCCCCAGATTGCGCCGGACACGGCCACGCGAGGAGCAGGCCATATGATCGGGGGATGTCCCGGGCCCAGATCGAGCGTCGCCTCCGCACCGTCAGCAAGCAGCTGCAGTCGGCGCGTGAGGATCTCGCCGTCACCGAAGAGCAGTTGATCCAGCTCGCCGACGAGGCCGACGACGCCCGGCTGCGAGCGCTCGTGTCGGAGACCCCGCTCGCCGAGAAGGAGCATCGCAAGGCGAGTCGGCACGCCGATCGCCTGCGCAAGCACCGCGACAAGCTCGCCGCCAAGATCGCGGCGCTCGACGCCGAACAAGACGAGCTTCTCGATCGCTTCGGTGCGTCGTGAGCGAGATCCGGGTCGTCGTCGCCGAAGACGAAGCAATCATCCGCATGGATCTCGTCGAGGTGCTGCGTGAGGAGGGCTACGACGTCGTGGCCGACACCGGGCGGGGCGACGACGCCGTCGCTCTCGTAACCGAACACCAGCCCGACCTCGCGCTGCTCGACGTCAAGATGCCGGGACTGACCGGCATCGAGGCCGCGAGGGAGATCACGTCGAGCACCGACACCGCCGTCGTGATGCTCACCGCCTTCAGCCAACGCGAGCTGATCCACGAGGCGAGCGACGCGGGCGCCATGGCGTACCTGGTGAAGCCCTATCAGCGCGAGGATCTCGTCCCCGCGGTCGAGTTGGCGATCGCTCGGCGTCGGGAGGCCGCGGCGCTGCGCAGCGAGCTCCAGGCCGCGGAGCAGCGCTTCGAGGAGCGCAAGACGATCGACCGTGCGAAGGGCAAGCTGATCGACGAACACGGCCTCACCGAGGGTGATGCGTTCCAGTTCCTGCAGCGCTCCGCGATGTCGTCGCGACGCCGCATGATCGACGTCGCCCACGAGGTGCTGGCGGGCGACGCGACCCCCTGAGGGCCGCGTTAGGGTCGCCCGCAATGGCGACCGTGATGCTCATCGATGGAAATTCGCTCACCTACCGGGCGTTCTTCGCGCTGCCCACCGACATGGCCACCGCGTCGGGCCAGGTGACCAACGCGGTCTTCGGCTTCACGTCGATGCTCATCAACTTGATGAAGGATCACCAGCCCGACCACATCGCGGTGGCGTTCGACCGGCCCGAGCCGACCTTCCGTCACGAGATGACGCCCACCTACAAGGCGCAGCGGGAGTCGGCGCCCGACATCCTGCGCCAGCAGATGGGCCTCGTGCGCGAGGTACTCGACGCGATGGCGATCCCCACGCTCGAAACGGTCGGCTTCGAGGCCGACGACATCATCGCCACGCTCGCCACCCAGGGCCGTGATCGCGGCGACGACGTCATCGTCGTCACCGGCGACCGCGACAGCTACCAGCTGGTCGAGGATCCCCACGTCAAGGTGCTCTACAACAAGCGCGGGGTGAGTGACTATGCGTTCTACGACGAGGCCGGCATCCTCGAACGCACCGGCGTGAAGCCGGTCGACTATGTCGAGTATGCGGCGCTGCGCGGCGACAACTCCGACAACCTGCCCGGGGTGCCGGGCGTGGGGGAGAAGACGGCCGCCAAGTTGATCAACGAGCGGGGTGGCATCGACGGCATCTACGCCGTGCTCGACGAGCTCACCCCGAAGCTGCGCGAGAACCTGGCGGCCAACGAGGCCAACGTCCGCAACAACGTCGAGATGATGGTGCTCGTCCGCGACGTCGAACTCGACTTTGCGCTCGACGATCTCACCCAGGGCGCACCCGACACCGACGTCATCAAGAAGCTCTTCGACTTCCTCGAGTTCCGCACGCTGTGGGATCGCCTCGCGCCGGTGCTCGGCGAGGCCGGCAGCGCTCCCGCCGAGGTGTTGGCCGCCGAGGTCACCGTCTACGAGACGCCGGCCGATGCGGCCGCTGCGTTGGCGCTCGCGAACTCCGGCTCCGACGTGCTCGCCCTGGGCGTGCCCGAGCCCGGCGTCGACGCCGGCGTGGCCTTCGTCGTCGACGGCGACGGCTCCGAGGTCGGCTTCGTGCGAGGTGACTTCCTCGACGATCCCTCGGTGCTCGACGCGTTGCGGGCGCTGCTCGGCCCCGACGGCCGACCGGTGGCGATGCACGGCGCCAAGGCGACGATGCGCCGGCTCTACGACCACGGGGTCGACGTCCGGGATCTCTCGGTCGACACCCGGCTCGCCGCCTACCTGCTCGACCCGGCCGACAACCTCTACGACCTCGGCGCCTTGCTCTTGCGCCACTGCGGCCTCGAGCTCCCGGAGTCGGGCCCGCCCGAGGGGCAGCTCGATCTCGAGGGTGGTGCCGTCGCGGACGAATCCGAAGAGCCCTCGACCGCCGCCCTGGCCGTGCACCACCTCGTGATGCCGCTGCGCGAGGCGATGGCCAACCAGGGGCTGCTCAACCTCCACGATGATCTCGAGGTCCCGCTCGTTCGCGTGCTCGCCAAGATGGAGTATCGAGGCATCGGGGTCGACCCCGTCGTGCTCACCCAGATCCGCAACGAACTCGTCGCCGAGACCGAGGCCAAGCGAGCCGCCGTGATCGAGCACGCCGGCCACGAGTTCAACGTCAACTCCACCAAGCAGCTCCGCGAGGTGCTGTTCGACGAACTCGGCCTCACCCCGCAGAAGAAGACCAAGACGGGCTACTCCACCGACGCCCAGTCGCTCGAGAAGATGCGCACCGAGCATCCCATCGTCGAAGACCTCCTCCAGTACCGCGAGGTCGAGAAGCTCCGTTCGACCTACGGCGAGGGTCTGCTCGCCGAGGTGGGGGAGGGCGACCGCATCCGGGCGACCTTCCAGCAGACCGTCGCTCGCACCGGCCGCCTGTCGTCGGATCAGCCGAACCTCCACAACATCCCGGTCCGTTCCGAACGAGGTCGCGTCTTCCGCACGGCGTTCGTCGCCCCCGAGGGCCACAAGCTGCTGATCGCCGACTACGACCAGATCGAGCTGCGCTGCATCGCTCATCTCGCCGAGGATCCCGGCCTGATCGGCGCCTTCGAAGCAGGCGACGACATCCACACCGCCACTGCGGCCGCGGTGTTCGACATCGCCCCCGAGGACGTCCACGTCGAGGAACGCTCGAAGGCGAAGATGGTCTCCTACGGCCTCGCCTACGGCATGGAGGCCTACGGCCTCGCCCAGCGCCTCAACATTCCGGTGCCCGAAGCGGCCGAGATCCTCGAGAGCTACTTCACGGCCTTCCCGGCGGTGAAGCAGTACATGGAGGACACCGTCGAACTCGCCCGCGAGCGCGGCTACACCGAGACGCTCTTCGGTCGCCGTCGCCAGATCCCCGAGCTGTCGTCCGGCAACCGCCAGATCCGCCAAGCCGGCGAACGTCAGGCGATGAACGCCGGTATTCAGGGGCTCGCCGCGGACATCTTCAAGGTCGCCATCGTCAATCTCGACAAGGCACTCGAAGACGAGGGGCTCGAGAGCACGATCGTGCTCCAGGTGCACGACGAGATCATCGTCGAGGCGCCCGAGGCCGAGGTCGAGCAGGCCGGCGCGCTGATGACCGCGATCATGCGCGACGCGTACGAGCTGCGCGTACCGCTCGAGATCGATCTGCAGGTCGCCGACACCTGGGCCGACGCCAAGGGCTGAACACCGCCGCGCCTTGCCCTGTGCGTCGGCGCTGTTGCGAGTGAGTGAAATGCCGCATGATCCGCCGGCGTTCGCAGGCGCTACTCGGCGCCGGGTCGTACGGTCGATCCATGAGTTCGATGAAGGTGTCCGCTGGCCCTGACGATCCGCTGCGGCTGTTGCCGAAGGTCGAGTTGCACTGTCATGTCGAGGGCACCGCCCGGCCCGAGACCGTCGCGGAACTCGCGGCGAAGCACGGTGTTCCGCTCGGCGTCGAGCGGCCAGAGGACCTCTACGTCTACGCCGGGCTGCCCGACTTCCTCGCCGCCTTCGGCACCGTCTGCTCCGCGTTCGTCGATCGTGACGACTTCCACCGCATGGCGTACGAGGCCACCGAGGATGCCGCGGAGGCCGGCATCCGCTACCGGGAGATGTTCGTCTCGCCCGGGTTTCATCTGGACCGAGGGATCCGGTTCGACACGCTCTGGGACGGCATCGTCGCCGGCATCGCCGATGGCGAAGCGGACTTCGGGGTCCGCACCCGGCTGATCATCGACATCGACAAGCCCAAGGGGCTCGGCCCGGCGCTCGCCGTGCTCGAGGTGGCGCGCAACCTCGACCGTGAGGTGTTGCTCGGCATCGGTGGCGACAGCAACGAGATCGGCGTCGACCACGACCAGTTCGCCCCGCTCGTGCGCGAGGCCCACAACCTCGGCTTCAAGACCTGCTTCCACTGCGGCGAGGAGGGGCCGGCGGAGAACATCGCCGCGATGGTTGCGGCCGGCGTCGACCGCATCGATCACGGGACTCGCCTGCTCGATCTGCCCGACCTCGTCGCTCGAGTGGTCGACGAGCAGATCCCGCTGACGAGTTGTCCGAGTTCGAACGTCGAACTCGAGGTCGTGCCGACGCTTGAGGATCATCCGTTCGCCCGCCAGTTGGCCGCCGGCGCGCTCGTGACCCTCAACAGCGACGATCCGGCGTTCTTCCGGTTTGATCTCGCCGACGAGTACGCCCGGATCGCCGCCGCTTTCGAGTTCGGCTTCGACGACATGATCGCCATCCGCGACCGGGCGGTCACCGCCGCCTGGCTCGACGACGCCGAGAAGGACGCACTCCGCCAAGCGTTCGCCGCCGCCTGATGGCGGCCTCGTGACGGCATCCGCTCCGGTCGGCCGGGCGATTCGGCGGCGGGTGCTCGCCGTTGCCTGTCTCAGCGTCTTCATGATCGTGTCGTCGTTGAGCGCGCTCAACGTCGCGCTCGCCGAGATCGCCGACGGGTTCGGCGCCGACATCGACGACCTCCAGTGGATCGTCGACGCCTATGCGGTGACCTTCGCCGGACTCCTGTTGGCCGGCGGAGCGGTGGGTGACCGCATCGGGCGGCGATCCGCGATGACGGTCGGGTACGTCCTGTTCGGCACGGCGAACCTGGCCGCCGCCTTCGCAGCATCGGTCGGCTCGGTGGTGACGTTGCGAGCCGTCGCCGGGGTGGGGGCTGCGCTGCTGATGCCGGCGTCGTTGGCGGCGGTCAGCGAGGTGTTCGACGACAACGGTCGACCCCAGGCGATCGCGGTGTGGTCGAGCATCGCAGCGGCGGGCGGTGCCTTCGGCCCGTTTCTCGGGGGTTCCCTCGTGACCGCCTGGGACTGGCCGGCGGTGTTCGCCGGAAATGCGGCCATGGCCGTCCTGGGCCTGGCCGGCACCGTGCTGTGGGTCCCTCGTCTCGCGGGTCGGCGGGTCGGGCCCTTCGACACCCTCGGCGCAGCGCTCTCGGTGGCCGCCGTCGGGTCGCTGGTCTTCTTTGCGATCGAGGGGCTGCGTCATCCGCTCGCGCCGGTGAGCATCGCCACCCTCGCCGCGACGGTGGTGCTCACGTGGGCGTTCGCCCGCCACGAGTCGAGCATCGACCATCCCCTCCTGCCGTTGGATTTGCTTCGCGACCGCAACCGGGTCGCCGGTTCGGGAACCCTCCTGCTGGCGGCGCTCGGGTTCAACGGCGTGTTCTTCGTGGGTGCGCTGCTGTTGCAGCTCGGGTGGGGAGAGTCGGGAATCGTCGCCGGCTTGCTGCTCGTGCCGATCGGGGTCGTCGAGGTCGTGATCGCCAACCTTGCGATCGGGATCGCCCGCCGATTCGGCCTCGAGAACACGATCACCGTCGGTCTGTGCTGCATGGCGGCCGGGTACGTCGGCATGGGCTTCACCCCCGAGGGCGACCGCGGGTGGTTCGTCGTCGCCGGCATGGTGGCCGGACTCGGCAACGGCCTGACCATCCCGCTGTCGACGGAGCGGATCATGGGCACCGTCGAGCCGGCCTTCGCCGGTGCAGCTGCGTCGATCAACGACATGGCGATCGAACTGGGGGCATCGGCCGGCATCGGCCTGCTCGGCACCGTGCAGGCGGTGTGGTTCGAGTCGCAGCGGCCCGACGGAGCGACGACACGGTTGGCCGACATCGTCGACGAGTTGGACCGGTCGGCCTTCCGGGACGCGTCAGCGGCGGCCTTCGTCGTCGCAGCGATCGTCGCCATCTGTGCGATCCCGATCGCCCGCTCGACCCGCCGCCGCTCGGTGGCGACGGCGACGGTCGGCTGACGAACCGACCTCGAGGGCGGCGAACTTCTCGGCGAGGTAGTCCTTGGCGAGAATGGGTTCGTACCGGGCCGGGACGGCGGCCGAGACACAGGTCGGGAAGGGTTCGATCACCGCGTCTGCGTCGGGTTCGTGGAAGAACACCAGGCTGATCAGCTCTTCTTCGGGTGCGTCGGGCGACGGCGGGAGCACCCGGTGCTCGTTGGAGCACCATCGGTCGTTGGTCCACTGGCGGAGCATGTCGCCGGTGTTGACGATCAGGCTGCCGTCGACGACCGGCGCGTCGATCCAGCGGTCGTCGTCGTCTTTCACCTGCAGGCCGCCGAGGCCGGGTTGGCGGTCGAGGATGGTGATGGTGCCGAAGTCGGTGTGGGGCCCGATCCGGTACTGACCGGGTTCCGCGGCGCCATGGCGGTGGGGCCAGTACCAGTTCACGTTGCCGGTGGCCGTCGTCTCCTGGCAGTGGTCGACGATCTCGTTGCGATCGAGCCCGAGGGCGAGGGCGAAGAGTTCGAGAAGGTCGTCGGCCAGTCGGCGGCAGGCCGTCCAGTAGGTCTCGGCGATCGAGCGAAACGACGCGGGGTCATCGGGCCACAAGTTGTCGGCGTACAGCTCCGGACTCGTGGCGCGGGTCTGCGCCGGCAGGTCCTCGATCGTGCCGAACGCGAACGTCTCCTTGAGGTCGGGCGGCGTGTCGATGCCATAGGTGGCGGCGTTCGACTCACGGCCGGGGCCGATCCATCCCCGGTAGAGGCCGCCCCCGTCTGGCATCACGAGCTCCTTGGCCGACGGTGGCTGATGGAAGAAGTCCGTGGCGGTCGTCCGCATGCGTTCGAACACGGTCGGGTCGATGCCGTGGTTGACCACGACGAGGAAGCCGCAGCGGCGGAGATGAGCGTCGACGGTTTCGGCGAGCATCAGGCGGTCGTCGTCGGTGCCGACGAACCACGGTTCGAGGTCGACGAGGGGGATGAAGTCGGTGCTCATGTCGTTCCTCCGGTCAGCGAGACTCTCGGGCATAGGGCTGGGCCAAGGCCGCAGGAGCCGCGACCTTGCGTGCCCGGGTCGGGCTGGCCGAGATGGCGACGACGACGACGTAGGCGGCGACGAACGGCACCATCTTCAAGAAGTCCGACGGGATGTCGACCTCGGCCAGCTGCAGGGT
Organism: Actinomycetota bacterium; assembly: GCA_039815945.1. Taxonomy (GTDB): domain Bacteria; phylum Actinomycetota; class Acidimicrobiia; order Acidimicrobiales; family Aldehydirespiratoraceae; genus UBA11606. The sequence goes on from JBCBYI010000037.1 coordinate 8,535, forward strand.
GAAGCCGAGGCCGTTGAGGATGCCGTAGGCCATGGCCCCGACGAGGGCGATCCACGGCCGCCAGCCGGCGAGGATCACCAGCGCCACGGCGATCCATCCGGCGCCGGCGGTGACACCGTTTTGCCAGGTGCCAACGATGGCGAGGGTCAGGTAGGCGCCGCCGAGTCCGGCGCCGAAGCCGCCGATCGCGGTGCCGAGGTAACGGATCTGGACGACGGGGATGCCGGCGGCGTCCGCCGCGGCCGGATCCTCGCCGACGGCTCGGAAGGCGAGGCCGGCGGGCGTGCGGTACAGGACGTAGCCGGTGGCCCCGACCAGCACCACGGCGAGGTACACGATGATGTCGTGTCCGAGCAGGGTCGGCCCGATGGCGGGCAGGTCTCGGATCGCCTCCGGCAGGAGTGGGTTCACGTCGACGCCGTTGGGGGCGGACAGGACCCCGGGTTCGCCCGCCGTACCGATGAATGACGACAGTCCGCCGCCGACGATCACGAGCGACAGGCCCGACACGGTCTGGTCGACCCGCAGGGTCACGGCGAGGAGGGCGTGGACCAACGCAAGGCCGGCACCGGCAAGGCCGCCGGCGAGCATGGCGATCGTGAGGCTGCCGGTTTCGATGCCGGCCCAGAAGCCGACGACCGCGCCCATCAGCATCATGCCTTCGACGCCGAGGTTCATGACTCCGCATCGATTGGCGATGATCTCGCCGAGCGCGGCGAACAGGACCGGCGTGGCGACGGCGACCGCACTGGCGATCGAGAGGATGAAGACGCTGTCGTTCATGTCGCTCCTGCGAGTTCGGTTCCGGATTCGTTCGAGGCGTCCGTGGCCTCGGCCGCCACCACCTCCACCTTGTTCATCACGAAGAACTCGCCGGCGGTGACGGTGAGGAAGATGAGGCCCTGGAGGAGGAAGACGACCTCGACCTCGATGCCGATGCCCTGGAGGCGGCTGCCGGAGGTGGCGATGGCCGCCAGAAACGCAGCGACCGGTACGACACCGAGTGGGTTCGAGCGGGCGACGACGGCGACGATGATGCCGGTGAAGCCGATGTCGGTCGCGAGCGAGTTGGGCTCGAGGCCCTTGCTCACGCCGCTGACCTCACTGACGCCAGCGATCGCGGCGAGCGCCCCGGAGATGGCCAACACGGTGATGGTCTTCATCCGCACGCTCATGCCGGCGTACCGGGCGCTCGACGGCGAGTCGCCGATCGTCCGGATCTGGAAGCCCCAGGTCGTGCGGCGCAGTACCCACCACAGCCCGACGGCGCACACGATCGCAATCACGAAGCCGAAGTGCAGACGGCCGGACAGCTCGGGCATGATCGCCGACTCGGGGAGCCGCTTGCCGCCCGGCACGGTGCGTTGCGGATCCCGCCAGAACGACTGCGAGCCGAAGATCAGGTAGTTCATCAGCGAGAGGGCGACGAAGTTGAGCATCAACGTCGTGATGATCTCGTCGGCGTTGAACAGCGCCTTCGGGATGGCGGCGAGCAGTGCCCACGCCGCACCGGCGAGGGCGCCGAAGGCCACCATCGAGCTGAGCATGACGACCATCGGGGTGTCGGGGGGCAGCATGAGACCGACCCAGCTCGCAGCGATGGCGCCGAGGTACAGTTGGCCCTCGCCGCCGATGTTGTAGACCCGCATCTGGAAGGCGATCGCGGCGGCGAGGCCCGTGAGGATGAGCGGCGTGGCGAGCGCGAGGGTGCGGGTCAGCGGTGTCCAGCCGTTGAGGCTGGCGTCGAACATCGTGCGGTACGCCTCGATCGGGTCACTGCCTGATACGGCGAGTAGCGCCGCACCGATCAACAGCGCGACGACGAGCGCCGCGAACGGCACGCCGAACCGCACGACGGGCCCGGCGAACCCTCGCGGTGTGACACGGAGTCGGCCCATCACGACGCCCTCACCTGGTCGTTGGGCTCGCCGTTCGGGGTGAGGTCGAGCGTGTCGTTCGTCGCGTCGTCGTCGTCGGACTCAGCGACGGTCGTGGTCGCGTGCTTCGGCTCCGTCGAGCCGGTCATCAACAGTCCGATCCGGTCGACGTCGATCTCGTCGCGGGGGAAGCGGCCGACGATGCGGCCCTTGAACATGACGACGACGACGTCGGACATGCGGATCACCTCGTCGAGGTCCTCGGAGAACACGAGTACGCCGCGGTCGTGATCGCGTTCGTCGACGATGTGGGCTCGCACCGCCTCGGCTGCCGCCATGTCGAGCCCGCGTGTCGGAGCGGCGGCGAGCAGCACGTCGTGGACCTCGTCGAGCTCTCGGGCGAGGATCGCCTTCTGGAGATTGCCGCCCGACATCAGCGACACCCGCATGCCGCGGCGGTTGCCGCGGACATCGAAGGCGTCGACGAGACGGCGGGCGGTCGCTTCGATCGCTGACCACGAGAGCAGGCCCCGCTTGGCGTGCGGTGCGCGATCGAAGCTCTTGAGGGCGACGTTGTGTTCGAGTGGCAGACCAGGCGCGAGGCCGACGCCGAGGCGGTCCTCGGGTACGTAGGCGAGTCCGGCCGCCATCCGGGCGCTCGCGCCACCCGACGAGCAGTCGACCCCCGACACGACCACCCGCCCCTGGGCGAGTGGTCGCAGGCCGGCGATCGCCTCCTGCAGTTCGCGCTGGCCGTTGCCGGCGACACCGGCGACACCGACGACCTCCCCCCGGCGCACGGTGAGCGCGACCCCGTCGACGGCCGTGAGACCCTTGTCGCCGCGAACGGAGACGTCGTTGAGTTCGAGCACCGAGTCGCCGGCGGGACGGTTCGCCGCACCCGCCTGCTTTCGTTCCGCCGCATCGCTGTCGCCGAACATCATCCGGGCGACCTCGGCGGGCGTGGTGTCGGCGGTCGACACCGAACCTGCGTTGAGGCCGTGCCGCAACACCGTGATGCGGTCGGTGTAGGCCATCGTCTCGGCCATCTTGTGCGAGACGAGCACCACGGCCTGCCCCTTGTCGACCATCGTCGACACCGCCTCGAACAGGCGGTCGGTCTCCTGGGGAGCCAGGACCGCCGTAGGTTCGTCGAGGATCAGGATCCGGGCCTTGCGGAACAGCTGTTTGAGGATCTCGACGCGCTGCTGCTCGCCGACGGACAGCTGCCAGATCGGTGCGGTCGGATCGACATGGAGGCCGTACTCCTCGGCGAGGTCGCCGACCATCGCTTCGACGTCGCGCATCGACCGGGGCCGCTGGTCGCGCGACAGGCCGAGCACGATGTTCTCGGCGACGGTGAAGCTGTCGACCAGTCGGAAGTGCTGGTACACCATCCCGACGCCGGCCTGGGCGGCGTCGAGCGGGCTGCGGAAGTCGACGGTCTCACCGTCGATGGACACCGTCCCGGTGTCGGGGCGGTACAGCCCGGAGAGAACGGAGCACAGGGTCGACTTCCCCGCCCCGTTCTCGCCGAGCAGTCCGTGGATCTCACCACCCCGGAGGTCGAAGTCGACCGAGTCGATGGCGCGGACGCCATAGAACGACTTGGTCAGACTTCGGACCTCGAGGTGCGTCGAAGATTCGGTCATCGTGGCGCGCTGGGAGATGCCGTGACCGGTCAGGAGGTCGGGATCTCGCCGACGATGCCCTCGACGAGGTACTGGCAACACACGTTGCGTTCCTCGAACGGGATCGTCTCGCCCTCGGCGACCTGCACGTTGCCCTGGTTGTCGACGATCGGTCCGGCGAAGATGTCGAAGGTGCCGTCGATGATCTGCTGCTTTCGCTCCTCGACGAGGTCGAGGATGTCATCGGTGACCGCGGGGCCGTAGGGAGCGAAGTCGATCCAGCCCTCGGCGAGACCGCCGTAGGAGAAGCCGGGCTCGAACTCGCCGGCGATGATCGATTCGACCTGCTCGATGTAGTAGGTGCTCCAGTCGATGAGGAACGAACCGGCCCACGCCTCGGGCTCGAAGTCGGACCAGTCGTTCGTGTAGCCGAAGACATAGCCGCCGCGCTCGGCCATCACCGTCGCATAGACCTGGGCGCCGACCTCGTGGGCGATCACGTCGGCGCCGGCGTTGGCGAGCGCCTCGGCGGCCTGCTGTTCGATGGCCGGGTCGAACCAGGTGTTCAGGTACACGGCCTGGACCTCGACGTCGGGGTTCACTTCCTGGGCACCGAGGGTGAACGCATTGAGCGCCCGATTGACCTCGTCGAACGGGAAGCCGACGGGGTAACCGATGATGTTCGACTCGGTGAGGAAGCCGGCGACCATGCCGTCGAGGTAGCGGCCGTCCTCGGTGGCCTGGGTGAAGTGGCCGACGTTCGGCTGTTCTTCGAAGCCGGCCCAGGTGAGGAAGTAGGTGTCCGGGTTCTCGTCGGCGACGTCGATCATGTCGAACTGGTAGAAGGTCGTGCCGATCACCAGGTCCGCGCCGGCGTCGACGGCGTCCTGAAACGCGTTGGTGGCGGGCTGACCCGGCTCGATCGCCTCCACGTAGCTGAAGTCGATGCCAGGGAAGGCGTCGGCCATCTTGTTGCCACTGCGGAGGTGGGTGGTGTTCCAGCCGCCGTCCTCGGCGGAGCCGTCGAGGATCATCACGACCTTGAAGTCCGAGAAGTCCTCGCCGTCGGTTGCGGCGTCGTCGCTGCTGTCGGTGGCAGCGTCGTCGGTTGTGGTCTCCTCGTCGTCGCTTCCGCACGCCGCGGCGACGAGCGCGAAGGCGAGCACGAGGCTCAGGACCGCGCCGAACTTGGATGTCAAACGGTTCATCATGAGCCGGGACTCCAGCACCCGTTTGTTTCTCGCTCGTTTCTCCGCTGTGAGCCTCGGGTGTCGTTACATGCCGTTCACCTTGCCGACTCGTAGCTCCGCTCCGCGCGCCTAGGGTCGCCGCCATGAGCGCTGCGTCTGCCACCTCCGCCGACTCCGTGTGCACCAATTCGGCGATCCTCGACCGCTGGCATCCGGTGGCGGCGAGCCACGACGTAGCCGACGGTGCTGTCCACTCGACGACACTGCTCGGGGTGCCGATCGAGTGCCGGCTCGCCGCTGCCGACCAGGCGGTCGTGACCCGGTGCGACGATCCCGGCGCGCCGGTCGCCGCAATGGTCGCGTACGAGTGTGTGTGGGCGTGTCTCGGCGATCCGGTCGAGCCACTGTTCGAGATCGACGAGGTCGGTGAGCGCGATCGGCGCATCGTGCACGCCGGCACGGTCGGCGTCCACGTGTCGGCACCGCGGGCCGTCGAAAACTTCCTCGACATGGCCCACTTCCCGTACGTCCACACCGGGATCCTCGGCGTCGAGCCCCACACCCAGGTGAAGGACTACGAGGTCCACGTCGACCCCGATACCAACGATGTGTGGGCGACCGACTGTGAGTTCTGGCAGCCACTCGCCGCCACCACGTCGACCGACGGTCAGATGAGCGACTACCGGTACCGGGTTCCGCATCCGTTCAACGTCGTCTTGTACAAGACGACACCGGTCGACGAGATGCGCATGGACGTCGTCGCCCTGTTCTGCCAGCCGGTCGCGCCGGATCGGATCGTCGCCCACCCGTTCCTGTGCCTGCTCGACGACGACAACTCCGTGGCGTCGATTCGGGCGTTCCAGCTGAAGATCTTCGGCCAGGACAAGCCGATCCTCGAGAACCAGGTTCCCAAGCGACTGCCCCTCGATCCGCGGGCGGAGCGGCCCATCCGCGCCGACCGGGTGGCCATCACCTACCGCCGCTGGTTGACCGAACTCGGCGTGACCTACGCCGTGATCCCGGTATGAACACGTCGTGGTTCCCGGTCGCCGACGACCACGACATCATCCCTCGGCACGTGGTGCGGGCGTCGCTGCACGGTCACGAGCTGGTCGTGTGGCGCGCCGATGACGGAAACGTGAACGTCTGGGAGAACCGGTGCCTGCATCGCGGTGTCCGGCTCTCGATCGGGTCCAACGACGGCGCCGAACTCGTCTGCCGCTACCACGCCTGGCGCTACGCCAACCGGTCGGGCGGCTGCACCTACATCCCGGCCCACCCCGCCGACGCGCCGGCCCGCACGGTGCAGTGCGCCACGCATCCGGTCGCGCTGCGGTACGGCCTCGTGTGGACCCGCCTCGACGGCGGTGACCACGACGATCCGCCGGTCCTCGACGCACTCGAGAGTGATCCGTTCGTGCTGCGAGCCCGGCCGGTCGCCGCCTCGGCGGCGGCGGTTCTCGCAGCCCTCGAGTCGTTCACGTTCGCGCCCGTCGGGGCGCCGCCCGATCGAGAACCGACGGTGGAGTGCGAGTCCGTGCCGGGTGGGGTCACCGTGACGGCCACCGTCGACGACGTCGTCGAACGGGTCGTCGTCTTCGTCCAGCCCGTCGGCCTCGGTCGCAGCGTCGTGCGGCCCGTTCGCAGCGGGCGGCCGGCGGACCCGATGGTGGCGTGGCGCCATCACGCCCGGGTGCTCGGCCGGTTCGTCGACGAGGTCGAGCGTCTCCCCCCGACCGATGCTGATGCCGACGGCGTCGTCGAGGTCGCCGTGGCCCCGCCGGTCGCCCGGCCGTCGTCGGATCGACGCACGGTTCGGATCGAACGGAAGTGGACGACCGCCGACCAGATCGCTGCGTTCGAGTTGGTCGACCCGTCCGGCGAGGTGTTGCCGGTGATCCAACCGGGTGACCACATCGACGTCCACCTTCCGGGCGGGCTGGTGCGGCAGTACTCGCTCACCAACGCGCCGGGCGAGAGCGACCGCTACCGCATCGGTGTCAAGCGCACCGTGGACTCCGCCGGCGGTTCGGCCTACCTCCACGAGGTCGCCGCCGTCGGCGACACGTTGGAGATCTCGGTGCCACGCAATCACTTCGCCTTGCGTCGCAACGTGCCGGACACGCTGCTGATCGCAGGTGGCATCGGCGTCACCCCCATCCTGTCGATGGCGCAGGCGCTCGCGCGGGTCGGGCTCGGCTTCGAACTTCACTACTTCGCCTCGTCGCCGGCCGAGTTCGCGTTCGAGGAGATCCTCGAGGCGCTGGGACCGTCGGTGAACCGCCACGTCGGGCTCGACGCCGATGCGACGTCCGCTGAGCTGGAGCGTCTGCTGGCCCAGCCGGGGCCCACCCGCCAGGTCGCGGCGTGCGGGCCACCTCCCATGCTCGACCGGCTTCGCCGGCTTGCAGCCGACGCCGGATGGGCTGACGACGCGGTGCAGTTCGAGTACTTCGACAGCGGCGAGGTCGATCGCTCCTCCGTCTTCACGGTCGAACTCGCCCGGTCGGCCCGCACGATCGAGGTGGCCACCGGCGTCTCGGTGCTCGACGCGATCCGAGCCGACGGCATCGAACTGGCGTCGTCGTGCGAACGCGGCGCGTGCGGCACCTGCGCCGTGACGGTGCTCGACGGCGAGGTCGAGCACAACGACGTCTACCTCAGCCCTGCCGAGCGGGCAGCCGATGACACGCTGTTGACCTGCGTGTCGCGGGCGACGAGCGGCCGCCTGGTGCTCGACCTCTAGGCCTCCATGATCACGCTCCACGACTACGTTCTCTCTGCGAACTGCTACAAGGTCCGCCTCCTGTTGTCCCTGCTCGAGCTCGAGTACGAGTCGGTCGCGGTCGACTTCCATCCCGGTCGCGAGCACAAGGGGACGGCATTCCGGGAGGTCAACCCGATGGGTCACATCCCGGTGCTGACCGACGGTGAGCACGTGCAACGCGACGCCCATGCGATCCTCGTCTACCTGGCGGCCTGCTACGACCGTGGCGGCACCTGGTATCCCGTCGACGATCCGGCTCGTCTCGGTGACACGGCGCAGTGGATGGCGTTCGCCGATGCGACCGCGTCGACGCTGAGCGCGGCCCGGCTGGCGATCAATCTCGGCTACGACCTGGACCTCGACGCCGCCCGGCTCGGTGGCCACGAGGTCCTCCGAGTGCTCGACGAGCACCTGTGGTTCCAGGAGCGCGCCGGACACGACTGGCTCGTCGACGGCGCGACGCCGACGTTGGGCGATCTGGCCGTGTTCCCTGACGTCGTCCTCGCCGAGGAGGGCGGTGTGGACGTGCTCGACTATCCGGCGGTGCGGCGCTGGCTCGACCGGGTGAAGCAATGGCCCCGCTTCACGCTCATGCCGGGCGTGTTCCCGTTCACAACCAGCTGACGCTCAGCCGACCCCATAGGCCTCCTGCATGCACGCCTCGACGTAGGCCCCGGCGCCGACCGGCGGATAGCGCGCGGGCCGCGCTTCGGACTGACAGCTGTCGAGCACGGCAACCGTTTCGAGCGGATCGATGTTGGAGAAGAACGGGATCGAGTGACGGTCGCGGGCACCGATGTTGACCGCTCGATGGACGGTCGATCGGTACAGGTCGTTGGTCCAGCGTTCGAGCAGGTCGCCGACGTTGACGATGAACGTGTCGGGCCGAGGTGGGACCGGGATCCAGTCACCCGCCGGATTCAAGACCTCGAGCGCCTCGTGTTCGTCGGTCGCGAGCACGGTGAAGACGTCGTAATCGGAGTGGGCGCCGATTCCGAGGACGTCGTCGCGACGTTCGGGCTGACCCGGGTAGCGCAGCAACCGCAGCTCGCCGATGGGTTTGGTCATCTTGGAGGTGAAGTGGTCCTCGTCGAGATCGAGCGATAGAGCGAACGCCCGGTAGAGCCGATCGCAGAGGGCCCGCATCTCGTCGTAGTAGGCCAAGACGTCGTCGCGGAACCCGTCGAGGTCGGGCCACTGGTTGCGCCCCCACCCGTAGGTGTCACCGTCGGCGTCCGGGTCGTGGGGTTCGAGTTCGAGACCGATGTCGAACGCCTCGTGAAGGTCGCCAGCGTTGTCGGGATCGGTGTTCTCCTCGAGCAGCCCGGTGTAGCCGCGCATCTTGTCGGAGTGCAGGATCGAAACGGCGGCCTTGGCGTCGCCGGGCAGCGCGAAGAACCGCTGCGTGGCCTCGAACGCTGCGTCGACGACGGCTGCGTCGACACCGTGCCCGGTGACATAGAAGAAGCCCACCTCGAGACATGCTCGGCGCAGTTGCTCACCGATCCGCCGACGGGCCTCGAGATCGTCGTTCGTCATCGCCGTGAGGTCGACGTCGGGGATGTAGCGGAATGGGGGAGCGGTGGCGGCGGCCTCGGCCTGGGCCACGAGCCGGCTCGCGTTGCGGGCGCGCAATGTGGGTGCGGCGTTATCCCACCCGTCCCAGACCGGCGTCGACTCGCCAGTGGTCATCGGTGGTTCCAGAACGCTACGTGTTGCGCCGCGATCGACTCTTCGAGCTCCCGGTATGGGCCTCGCACCTCTGTGCGGTTACGGCCGGCTGCGAACACCGTGCGACAGTCGAGGTCCTGGGTCGGATTCTGCTCGTCGCCCTCGGTGAGCTCGGCCAGGCGTTTCTCGCTCATGCCGTAGACCACGGTCCCGATCTCGGCCCAGTAGATCGTGCCCGCACACATGCAACACGGCTCGACCGACGTGTAGAGCGTCGCACCCCGGAGTGTCTCGATCGGATACCCCCGGGCGGCGCGTCGGGCGAGGTTGGTCTCGGCATGGCCGGGGCCGGCGTCGATCGTGTATTCGTTGCCCCCCTCGCCGAGCACGGCCCCGGAGGCGTCGACGAGCACCGATCCGAACGGATGGTTGCCGTTGGCGACGGCTTCGTCGGCGAGTTCGATCGTGCGACGCAGGAAGCGGAGGTCGTCGTCGTGAGTCACGTAGCGAATGTATGAGTGACGCGTGACCCACGGATCTCTCGTATGTGACAGCGCTGTGAACGTTCACGTGCCCGAAACGACCGAGGCAAACGTCGGCAACACGCCGGGCGTACCGTTCGACCATGTCGACCTTGACCTCCGACGGGCTCGCCGTCCCCGTCGACCTCACCCCCTGGTTCGACGGTGACGACACCGAACGTGACCGGGTTGCGGCTGCGGTCGGCGAGGCATGCTCGGCGTCGGGCTTCCTCGCCGTCACCGGCCATGGGGTGGACCCCGAGCTCATGACCCGAATGCTCGACGTGAGCGGGGCGTTCTTCGACCTGCCGGTGGCCGAGAAGCTGCGCTACCACCTCGACGACGCTGCCGCGAACCGCGGCTACGCCCCCTTCGAGTCCGAAGCGCTGGCCTACAGCCTCGGCCTCGACTCCGAACCGGACCTCTTCGAGGCGTTCAACATCGGCCGCGAGGTGGTGCCCGACGGCGTGTCACCCGAGCTCGCCCGCACCTACTTCTCACCCAACGTCTGGCCCGACCGCCCGGCCGACATGCGAGATGTCTACCTCGCCTACTGGGACGCGTGTGAGGCGTTCGGCCGCACCCTGTGCGAGGTGTTCGCCCGAGCCCTCGGCCTGCCCGACGCGTACTTCGCGCCCTTCCTCGACCGCACGCCGAGCGTGATGCGGGTCAACAACTACCAGCGGCGCCCCGAACACGGTGTGCCGAAGCCTGACCAGCTGCGCATGGGGGCGCACAGCGACTACGGCAGCCTCACCGTGCTGCTCGCCGATCCCGTGCCCGGCTTCCAGATCCAGGATCGTGAGGGGGCGTATCACGACGTGTTGCCGCCCGAGAACGGTTTCCTCGTCAACCTCGGTGACCTGCTGGCCGAGTGGACCAACGACCGGTGGCGTTCGACGGTGCATCGGGTCGTACCGCCGCCGATCGACCAGCCCGGCGCGTTCCGTCGTCGGTCCGTCGCGTGGTTTCAGCAGCCGAACCACGACGCCGTGATCGAGGTCCTCGACGTGTGCTGCGATGCGGACAATCCGCCGCGCTATCCGCCGACCACCTCGGGCGAGCACCTGATGGCGAAGCTCATGGGACCGCGGGCCGGCGCCGAGGTCGACGTCGACGCCGCGTTTCTTGCCGGCGCCGACTAGAAGACTTGGCGCCGCAGGCGTCGGAGCTGACTGCGGATGTAGGGCCGGGCCTTGCGCTGGCCGCCCTGCTCGGCGATGCGCGTCTCCAGGGCCTCGAGCGCTCGGACGAGGCGGGTGCGGTCGACGGTCCAGCCGTTTGCGTCGCACTCGTCGGCCCAGTCGACCAGGTTGCGGTGGCCGCGTCGTCCGTTGCAGCGGCGACAGGCCGCGACCTCGTTCTCGATCCACGACGGCCCGCCCTTGAGGCGAGGCACGATGTGCTCGGTCGTGGCGGCGACGAGATCGGTGTTGACCTCGCAGCCACACCAGACGCACGTCGCGCCGTCGCGGTCGAGGATCATCTCGAGGCGTCGACGCCGGCCGGGCTCGCTCACCCGTTCATCATGACCGACTAGCGCCGGATCTGATCACCCGGCTCCTTCTTGGCCTCGTACATGAGCGCGTCGGCCCGTTTGAACAGTTCGGCGCCGTCGGGATGCGTGATCGACGTCGTCTGGGCGAGCCCGATGCTGAGGGTCGTGCTCGGCTCGATGTCGGCGACATGGGAGAGGATGCGATCCATCACGATCTCGGCCTGGTCGATGCCACAGTCGACGAGCAGCACACAGAATTCGTCCCCGCCGTAGCGAGCGAGCACGTCGTGATCTCGACATCCGCGTTCGATCGACGCGGCGACGGCCCGCAGCACGGTGTCGCCGGTGGCGTGTCCGTGCACGTCGTTGATCGTCTTGAAGTCGTCGACGTCGATGTAGGCGAGCGTCACCGGCTTCGACTCGATGAGACTCTCGGTCAAGACCCGAGTCGTCGCTTCGCGAAGGCCTCGTCGGTTCAGCAGTCCGGTGAGGGAGTCTCGTCGCGCCTGGGCTTCGAGCCGCCGCGTTCGTTCGGTGAGGCGACGTTCGGCGTCGCGTGCACTGTCCTCGGAGCGGGCCCAGGCGGTGTCGATCTCGTTGAGCAGGCTGCGAAGGTAGGCATCGAAGACGAGCGCCGAATCGAATGTCGTGACCTTGTCGAAGGCGTCGAGCGCGGTGTCGGCCCGTCCCGGCGGGACCTCGGCGACGCAGCGCTCGAAGGTCTCTCGGAGGACGTCTTTGAGGATCCGCACCGAGCTGAGGAAGAGCTTCGGGCTCACGCCGATCCGCTTGTGGACCATGCCGATACGCAGCCGACTGTTGACGTACTCGGCGGAGAACTCGGCGTCGAAGATGTCGAGCACGTAGGTGCGCATCGCCTGGGACAGACGGAGCAGGGTGTCGGCGTCACCCACGACGACGGCGATCTCGTCGACTTCGAGTTGGCGTTCGTAGAACTCGTCGACGAGATGGTCGACGTGGGCGCCGATGAAATCGCGGCAGGCGTTCAGGGCGTCGAGATCATCGGCCCCGACGCCGACGAGATCGAGCCGAGACCAGATCTCGGCGTCGGTGATGCCGAGGTGTTCGCCCAGGCTGCGGTCGGTCGGCCGCGAGCTCGCGGTTCGGTCTTCCTGTCGCACATCACGATCGTGGCCGCGCTGTATGGCCGGTGCCGAGCTCGCCACGCTTCGTGGTGACAGGTGTGCTTGAGGACGCCGCGCCCGCGACGCAGACTGCGGGCATGGACCACTGGTTCGAGGAGCTCGCCGATCACATGGGTCCGGCCTACCTGCGCTACTCATTCACGAAGGGCACCGCGAAGGAGGTCGACGAGTTGCTCCGCCGGGTACCGCTGGAACCGGGCGCCCGGATCCTCGACGTCGGCTGTGGTCCGGGTCGGCACGCACACGAGCTCGGGCGGCGAGGCTTCGTCGTACACGGGGTCGACATCAGCCAGACCTTCGTCGACGTCGGCCGCGACGGTGCGCCCGACGGGGTGACCTTCGAGCGCATGGACGCGCGGGCGATGCCGTTCGACGCCGAGTTCGATCTCGTCTTGTCGGTCTGCCAGGGCGCCTTCGGCATGAGCGGCGGGCCGGCCGCAGGACCGACCCTCGATCCCGATGCGGAGATCCTCGACGGCATGGCCCGCGCGGTGAAGCCCGGCGGTGTCGTGGTGTTCACCGCGTTCAACGCCTACCTCCAGGTCGCCAACCTGATCGACGACAACGACTTCGACGCCGAGCGAGGCGTGCATCGCGAGACCACGGAGATTCGTGACGCCGGGGGAGCGGCCGCCGAGGTCGACCTCTGGACCACCTGCTTCACGCCCCGCGAGCTGCGGCTCCTGTGTGCATCGGTCGGCCTCACGGTCGAGTCGATCGGTGCGGCCGAGCCCGGTGACTGGTCGCCCCGTCCTCCCGACGTCGACTCGCCCGAGTTCCTGGTTCTCGCGCGGTCGTCCACAGGGCCCGATAGCGTGACACCGCTGTCTGCCTGACAGACCCGCGCGGTCCGATACCGCTCGGGTACCTCGATTCGCCGAGAAAAAACCAATGACCGACATCGCTGCCGCCGAAGAGACCCAGTTCGGGACCTTCGATTCCGACGGCAACTACATCCCCCGCCAGATCATCGACGCCGACCTCGGTGGCGTCGACATCGAAGAGGCCTACACCTCCACCATGGTCCTCGTCGAGGACGGCCAGCTCGTCGAGGGCACCGTCGTCCGAGTCGACCAGGACGAGGTCCTCCTCGACATCGGCTACAAGAGCGAGGGTGTCATCCCGAGCCGTGAGCTGAGCATCCGCAATGACGTCGACCCCAACGAGGTCGTGTCGATGGGCGAGCGCATCGAAGCGCTCGTCATCACCAAGGAAGACAAGGAAGGGCGTCTCGTCCTTTCCAAGAAGCGTGCCCAGTACGAACGCGCCTGGGGCAAGATCGAAGAGCTCAAGGAAGCCGACGGCGTGGTCAAGGGCCAGGTCATCGAGGTCGTCAAGGGCGGCCTGATCGTCGACATCGGTCTGCGTGGCTTCCTCCCGGCGTCGCTCGTCGAGCTGCGTCGTGTCCGCGACCTCCAGCCCTACATCGGCAAGGAGATCGAGGCGAAGATCATCGAGCTCGACAAGAACCGCAACAACGTCGTGCTCTCTCGTCGTAGCTGGCTCGAAGAGACCCAGAAGGAACAGCGAGGTGCGTTCCTCGACAACCTCAAGCCGGGCGAGCGTCGCAAGGGCGTCGTGTCCAGCGTCGTCAACTTCGGTGCGTTCGTCGATCTCGGCGGCATGGACGGTCTCGTCCACGTCTCCGAGCTGTCGTGGAAGCACGTCGATCATCCGTCGTCGGTCGTCACCGTCGGCGACGAGATCGACGTCGAGGTCCTCGAGGTCGATCTCGACCGTGAGCGCATCAGCCTGTCGCTGAAGGCCACCCAGCAGGATCCGTGGCAGGAGTTCGCCGGCGGCCACCGGGTCGGAGAGCTCGTCTACGGTCGGGTCACCAAGCTCGTGCCGTTCGGTTCGTTCGTCCAGGTCGGTGAGGGCATCGAGGGTCTGGTTCACATCTCGGAGATGTCGGCCCACCACGTCGATCTGCCCGAACAGGTCGTCACCCCGGGCGAAGAGCTCTGGGTCAAGATCATCGATCTCGACCTCCAGCGTCGCCGTATCAGCCTGTCGATCAAGCAGGCCGCCGAGGGTGGCGAGGTTGCGGCCGAGTACCAGGAGGCGTTCGGCGAGCACGCCTACGACTCCGACGGCAACTACATCGGTGGCGACACCGCGTCCGAAGGCCAGGCCGCCTGGGAGGAGTACTACGCCGAGCACGGCGAGGAGGCTCCCGCCGAAGGCGACGAGGGCGTCGAGTACGAGTACGTCGAGGTCGAAGAAGAGGTCGAGGTGGAGGTCTCCGAAGAGGAGTGATCCACCTGGGCCGAACGGCCCAGATGATCGATTCGACGATCTGACGTCGAGATCCGAAGCGGCGGCACCCCCACC
>JBCBYI010000038.1:0-23051 GCA_039815945.1 Actinomycetota bacterium
CGCGGGGGCGGATGTAGCCCTCGCCGTCGGCCATCAACTCGGCAAGCAGGCGGTAGGTCTCGGCGTCGCCGAACTCGACGACGCCCGTGTGGACTCGGCGGATGTGGAACACCCGCAGCGCCACCCCGATGAGGGCCGTGGCGCCGAGCGCCGCTCGGAAGACTCGATCCGACACGCCAGGAGTGTGACACAGCGCCGTTCCCGCCCCGGCCTGCGTCTGCTTGAATCCAGCGATGACCGCCGCCGCCCACCGGGCCGCCACGCTCGACGACCTCACGATCGACCCGCACCCGATCCTGGCGGCGGCCCGCGCCGAGGCGCCGATCGCATGGGTCCCGGCGTACGACGGGTGGGTCGTCACGGGGCGAGCGGCCGCGATCGAGGTGATGCGCGACGCCGACCGGTTCACCGTCGACGACCCGCGCTTCTCGACCGCACAAGTGATCGGTCCGTCGATGCTCTCGACCGACGGCGATCGCCACACGCATCACCGATCGCCCTTCACCGACTGGTTCTCCTCGCGCGAGCGACTCGCCGAGAGCGCGGCGTGGATGCAGCGATGCGCCAGCTCGATCGTCGCCGAGTTCATCCCCGCCGGCGAGGCCGAACTCCGCACCGAGCTGGCCGCACCGCTCGCGGCACGCACCCTCGCACACCTCCTCGGACTCGATCCGCCGGGGGCCGAGCAGCTCCTCGCCTGGTACCGCGAGATCGTCGACGCCGTGCAGCGGATCGCCACCGGCGACGACGCCGGAGCGGCCGGACCCGAGGCGTTCACTGCGCTGCGACGGGCGGTGCTCACCGCCGCCGACGACGGCCGAGCGGCCGCCCTGCTCGACGCCCGCTCGTCGCTCTCCGACGACGAACTCGCCGCCAACGCCGCGGTCATCCTCTTCGGCGGCATCGAGACCTCCGAGGGGGCGACCACGTCCGCATTCGCGCATCTGCTCGCCGAGCCGGCGAACTGGGCGGCGTTGCGAGCCGACCCGTCGCTGGTCGCCGCCGCGGTGGAGGAGTCGCTGCGGCTCGAACCCGCCGCAGCCAACGTCGACCGTTACGCCACCGTCGACGTCGAGCTCGGTGGTGCGTCGATCCGAGCCGGCGACTACGTCGTCGTCTCCCTCGCCGGCGCCAACCGGGACCCCGCCGTGTTCGACGACCCCGACCGTTTCCGGCTCGACCGCCCCAACGCCCGGCAGCACACCACGTTCGCAATGGGCGCCCACGCCTGCCTCGGCATCCACATCGCCCGTGCCCAGACCGCCGCCGCGATCACGGCGATGCTCCGACTCGGCGACGTCGAACTCGACGAGAGCCGATCCGCACCTCCCCATGGCCTCGTCTTCCGCAAGCCACCGGCCGTCACCGCGACCTGGAGCCGACCGTGACCATCGCAACGTTGCCGATGTACGACTGGCCCGAACTCCACGGCACCGTCGACCGACTCTGGGCGACGATCGCCGCCGCCCTCGCCGATCACGGCTTCGAACCGCCCGACGGACTCGAGCGCGGCCGCTCCCTCGACGAAGGATGGCTCGATCCGGCCCTGCTCCTCGGCCAGACGTGTGGCCTCCCGCTCGTGCTGCGGCTCGGACCCGAGGTCGCGGTCGTCGGGGCGTTCGACCACGGCCTGCCCGACACCCGACCGGGCGACTACCACTCGGTGGTGATCGTGGCCGCCGACGACCACGCCGAATCGATCGCCGATCTGGCCAACGCGACCGTGGCGGTCAATGGCGCCGATTCCCAATCCGGTCACGGGGTGTGGCGCCACGAGTTGGTCATCGCCGGCATCGACCGGAGCCATCTGGGCCCGACCATCGACACCGGCTCGCACCGGTCGTCGATCCACGCGGTGGCCGACGGCCAGGCCCGATGCGCGGCGATCGACGCGGTGAGCTGGGAGCTCGCCCGTCGCCACGATCCGGCCGCGACTCACTGTCGGGTGGCGTGGCGGACCGACCCGACGCCGGCTCTCCCGCTGATCACCGCGCGGGCGAATCGACCCCTGCTCGATCCGATGCGAGCCGCCCTCGCCGGGGCGATCGACGCGCTGCCGGCCGCGGTCGCCGACGCCCTGATGATCGACGGCTTCGTGCCCCGTGTCGACGACGACTATCAGGAGATCGCCGACCGCTGGAACGCTGCGGAGGCGACCCAGGTCGGCCGTCTCGCCTAGCGTTCGCCTCGATGACTTCGTCGGATCGCCCCTTCCGGTTCTACGACAACCGGCAGAAGTACCTCTCGTTCGTCACGACCACCGACGAGAAGTGGCGGGTCGCCGAGCGGGCCACCCGTGAGCTGACCCGACTGCAGCCGGAGCCGCCGGCGCTGCGGCTGTTCGATGCGGGGGTCGGCGACGGCACGGTGCTCGCCCACCTGATGCGGGCGATGCACGCAACCCACCCGACCAAGCCGTTCTACGTCGTCGGCAAGGAGATCAGCCTCGAAGACGTCCGCCTGACCCTCGACAAGCTGCCCGACCGCTTCATCGAGCACCCCCAACTCGTCACCGTCATCACCAACCTGCACTACGCCGAGTCGCCATCGCTGCTGCCGAACAGCGCCGAGAAGCAGGAACGCATGGTGATGCACTACTGCGAACTCGACGGCTCCTCCTCGCAGGGCTTCGGCGAGCAACTCCGAGGCCTCGACGACTTCCTCACCGAGCACTGGGAAGTCCGGCCGAGTGAGGCGTCGGGCAACCCGCTCTACGTCACGCCCACCGCGCTCGTGATCTACCGCCGCGATCAGAGGTTCCCGCTCGACGCGGTGATCCCGCGGCGCGACGAACCGCTCGCCGACTACGACCTGATTCTCGCGAGCCAGCCATGGCGATCGCGTACGGCGGCGCCGTTCAAGGTCGACCGGATCCTGTGCCCGCTGAGCCGCAGCCTCCGCAGCCACGGGGTGCTGCTGGGCATCCAGTCGGCCGGCGACGATCCGGGACTCGAGATCGTGCGGGGCATCTGGCCCGACGAGGAGCCGTTCCCGGTCAGGCGCCACGAGTTGTTGCGGCTGCTCCACGACCGCCTCGACGATGCGGTGATCGACTACGACCTCATGGCCCTGCCCGACGACGAGTCGCTGCTGCGGTACTCGATGCACACGTTGCCGACCGAGATCGGTAACAACATCGGCACCTCCACCCTCTTCGCCGCCTGGAACGCGGCGATCTACGTCGCCCAGATCGAAGACCAGCGGGTCGAAGAGGCGGCCAAGGACGGCACCTATCTCGACGTCACCGCCGACGTGCTCAAGCAGCGGGGTGGCCTCTGGTTCAACGACGAGACGTTCGTCGTACGCCGCCACTGACGCTTCGCGGCGGTCAGGCGACGTGGTCGGGCAGCTGGTCAGCGGCGAGCTCGTCGAGCGCGACGACCGGGACCTCCGGCGCCTGCGCGGCGATGCGCTCGCGGATCTCGGCGACGACGCCGGACTGCTCGGGCCGGACGCGGTTGAGCACCACCGCGAACCGGGCCGCGGGTGGGCGATCCTTGGCCGAACCCTGCGATGACAACAGCACCTGCACGAGTCGCGCCGGCGTCAGCTTCTCGTCGACCGACGCGTCGACGATCGCCGCGACGCGTTCGGGCCGGTGGCAGCCGACGTCGATCGGTGCACCGATCGCCGCCATCCCACAACAGGCGACGAGCACCGAGGTCGCCGGCGGGACGACCGGCTCGTAGTCGAGCGGCGCCTTGAACGGACGCCGGCGAGAACCGTCGGCCTCGACCGCGACCGTGTCGACGAATTCGAGATACCGGGCGCAGGCCTCGATGGACACACCGGTGGCCCGATGGTCGTCGACACCACCCCACACGATGACCGATCCGGCCCGAGCGACGGCCTCGGCGACCTCCTCGTCGGCCGGATCGACCAGCACGGGCAGCCCGCCGGTGCGGTCTCGTCCCATCTTGGTCGTGGTCGTGATGACCGTGCCGCCCGGCCGGGCCGCCGCCAACGCGAAGAGGCCCGTCGTCTTGCCGCCGCCACCGACGAACGACACGATCTCCCGGCCGGTCAGCCCGAGGGCCTCTGGTAGGTTTCGCCAGTGCATCACGACCTCACGTCCGGGTCCTGAGCGCCGAAAGGACGCCGTGAACCGTCGGCTTCGATCCCTGCTCTATCAGGTCATGGGCACCCTCCGGGCGTCGTGGAAGTTCCGCAAGGCCACGATCGGCTCGCGGGTGCGCGTCTTCGGCAAGGTCAAGGTGCGACCCTGGGGCACGATGGTCTTCGGCGACCGGGTCCGGTTCCACGCCGACGTGTTGCCGACCGAGGTCGGCTGCGCCCCCGGTGGCGAGTTGCGCATCGGCACGAACGTGTTCGTCAACTACGGCTGTTCGATCGGCGTGTCGAACAAGGTGACGATCGGCGACGACGTGCTGATCGGCACCCAGTGCATCATCATCGATTCCGACTTCCATCGCACCGAGCCCGACCGACGCGACGAAAAGGACGAGGCGCTCCCGATCGTCATCGAGAACAACGTCTGGCTCGGCAACCGGGTGATCGTCCACAAGGGCGTCACGATCGGCAAGGACAGCGTGGTCGCGGCGGGCAGCATCGTCACCAAGGACATCCCGCCCGGTCAGATCTGGGCCGGGGTGCCGGCGAAGTACATCCGCGACGTCTGACCGCGGCCGTCATGGGGGCGGGCGCCGTTAGCCTTTCGTCCTCGTGAGCCCCCTTCTGCGTTTCCGCCCCCTCGCCGCCGTACTGGTGGCCGTCACCGTCTTCGCCGCCGCCTGCGGGAGCGACGACGACTCCGTCGTGGCCGGTGTCGACTCCGGTGCCGTCGTCGCGTCGGTCGCCGATCGCGAACTGACCGCCGGCATGCTCGACGACCTCCTGCCCGACGGCAACAACACGGTGCCGTCTCGCGTCGCGACCGTCGTCGAATCCTGGCTCCTCGCCAACGCGCTCGAGCTCGAGCTCGCCGACCAGGGGTACCCCGTCACCGACGAATTCCGCGAGCTGGCCGTCACCACCGTCGGCGAACGCGACGGCAACGACACCGAACTCCAGATCCTCATCGACACCGTCGCCGTGAGCTACGCGGTCGGCGAGTGGACCGACGCCCAGACCGAAGCGCTCGGCGATCCGGAACCGCCGAACTATCTGTGCTCCAACCATCTCCTCGTCGAGACCGAGGAAGAGGCGCAGACGGCGCTCGAGCGCTACGACGCCGGCGAGGCGTTCGCCGATCTCGCGATCGAACTGTCGACCGGCCCGTCGGGCCCCAGCGGTGGCGACCTCGGCTGTGCGGTCGAGGGCAACTTCGTCGAGGAGTTCGAGGCGGCCGCCTACGCCGGTTCGGCCGGTGCGGTCGTGGGTCCGGTCGAGACGAGCTTCGGCTGGCATCTGATCGAGATCGAGACGGTGGGCCCCGCGACCGAGGACAACCATCCCGACGTCGATCCCAACGCGCTGGCGCAGGCCACGCTCCAGGCCCAGAACGACGCCGCCCGGGTGCTGATCCTCGAACTCGAAGCCGACGCCGGGGCGAACTTCCGCGACCAGGCCTTCCTCGATCCGGCCATCGGCACCCTCGCCGACGACGGCCTTCAGGTCACGCCTCCGGAGTGATCCGAGCATCGGCGACCGAGCCACTACGGTCGAGCAGATGCGTGTTCTCGAACTCTGGCGCTATCCCATCAAGTCGATCGGTGGCGAGCGACTCGACGCGACCGAGATCACCGACCTCGGCATCGTCGGCGACCGAGGCTGGGGCCTGGTCGACGAGTCGACCGGCAACGTCCTCACCGCCCGTCGTGCGCCCGCGCTGTTGATGGCGACCTGCGCCCTCGTCGACGGCGAGCCGGTGACCACCACCGTCGAGGGTGAGGTGTTGCGCACGTCGGCCGACTACAGCGACTGGCTCGAGAAGCCGGTCCGGCTCGAACGGGCCGGCGACACCGGCGGCACGTACGAGAACCCGATGGACGTCGACAACGACGCCGACTGGATGAGCTGGCAGGGTCCGGCAGGAGCGTGGCACGACTCCGGGCGAGCCCGGGTCTCACTCGTGAGCACGGCGTCGCTCGGCGACTGGGACTTCCGCCGCTTCCGGGCCAACGTGTTGGTCGACGAAGCCGGCGAGGACGACCTCGTCGGCGGACAGATCACGGTCGGCGCGGCGACGCTCGCCGTCCACAAGGGCATCGACCGTTGCGTGATGGTGACCCGGCCCCAGCCCGGGCTCGAGCGGGATCTCTCCGTGCTGAAGACGATCCTGAAGGCCGACGTCACGACCCTGTGCATCGGCGCAACGGTCGACGTCGCCGGGATGGTCGAGGTGGGGGACGAGGTCGCCGCCGTCACGGCATGACCGACATCGAACTCTCGCTGGCGGTGCCGCCCGAGTCGGCGTACCGCATCGACCAGCTTCGCGAGGTCCTTGGCGATGACGAACGCTCGCGAGCGGCCCGGTTCCGTCACGACGGGGATCGCCATCTCTACATCACCGCCCACGCGCTGACCCGACTCGCGTTGTCGCGCCACCAGCCGTCGGTCGAACCCCGGGACTGGGTCTTCGTCGACGGTCAGTGGGGCCGCCCCCACCCGACCAACCCCGAGACCGGCGAGCTGCAGGTCAACCTCAGCCACACCCGCGGCATGACGGCCGTCGTCATCGCCGAGGGCGTCGATGTCGGCGTCGACGTCGAGTGGGTGCGCCCCGACGAGTGGATCTACGAGACGGTCGACACCGTCTTCGCTCCCGCCGAGGTCGAATCGCTGCTGCCGCTGCCGGAGGCCGAACGCCGCGAACGGTTCTTCCTCTACTGGACGCTCAAGGAGGCCTACATCAAGGCCCGGGGGATGGGCGTGTCGCTCCCGCTGACCGAGATCTCCTTCGCCCGCACCGACGACGACACCGTCCGGCTCGATCTCGGCGATGCGGCCGAGGACGATGCGTCGACCTGGGTCTTCGAGCGCTTCCGCCCGGCTCCCGACGTGCGGGGCGCGGTCGCGGCTCGCACCGACGGTGTCACGCTGGAGGTCGCATGGCCATCCGTCGCCTGACCCCCGTCCTCGCCGGCACGCTCCTGCTGGCCGCCGCGTGTGGCGGCGGCGACGACACCGACGACTCGCTCACCGAGGAGGAGTCGCTCGCCATCGCTGCCTACGTCGACAGCGAACTGTCGCTCGATGAGCAGCGCTGCATCCTCGAGGGCATCCGGGTGCTCGAGATCGGGCCCGAGCAGATCACCACCGGCGACCTCACCGCCGAGGAGGACGGCGAATTGCTCGCGGTCGTCGCCGACTGCCTGCAGGATCCGGCGTCGTTCGAGCCCTTCGTCGATTCGTTCATCGCGGGCGCAGCCGAGGGCGGTACCGATCTCACCCGCGAGGAGGCCCGGTGTGCGATCCGAGCGCTGGAGGTCGAGGGTGACGACGCGGCGATCCTGGCGTGCCTGAGTGACGAGACGATCGGATCGATCGAGGATCCGACGATCGACCTGCTCAGCGACCAGTGCCGGCGCGGCAACAACCAGGCGTGCGACGAGCTGTTCCGCAGCGCGCCCGAAGGCAGCGATGCGTCGATCTACGCCATGACCTGCGGCAACCGGCTGCCCTCGGGCACCGGGCTCACCTGCTTCGACGAGCTGGGCTGATCAGCCGTCGGCGGGCGGCCGGTAGAAGATCCGGAGCTGGGCGAGCGCGGCACCGACACCGCCGACGGCGGCGATCAGCAGGCCGGTGACCCCGTCGAAGTCCTCGATCAGCTCGAGGGAGTAGTCGAGGCTGTACTCACCGGGCCCCATCGTGGCGACACCGATGGCGAGGATGGCGTAGATGAAGTTGAGCTCGATGCCGTTCTTCGCCGACATGAAGCCGTTCTCCCAATGCACGGTGTAGCCCGCTACCCACATGAGGGCGACGATCGCGAGAGCGGCGAGCGGCGTGAAGAGGCCGAGTGCGAAGAGGATGCCGGCGCCGAGCTCGGTGCTGGCCGCGAGGGTGGCGTGGAAGCGACCGGGACGCATCCCCATCGAGTCGAACCAACCGGCGGTGCCGTCGATCCTTCCGCCCTTGAAGAACTTCTGGTAGCCGTGGGCGGCCATGGCGACACCGGCGCAGACGCGCATGACCAGCAGGCCGAGGCTCACGGCGTCGGCATCGGCGATGTAGTTCTGGGCGAGCAGCGAACTGGACATGTGGATCTCCCCTCCGGCGGCGCAGTGTAGGAGACTCCCCCGATGCCCGTCCCAATCCTCGCCGCGGTGCGAAGCCCCTTCGCCGAGGCCGACGGGGTGCTGGCCGGTTGGCATCCGGTCGACCTGAGCGTCGAGATCGCCGACGCGGCGATCACCCGGGCGGGCATCACCGCGGCGTCGCTCGCGCACGTCTGGGTCGGGTGCGACGAGCCGGTCGGGGCCCAGGGCGCCAATCTCGCCCGGGCGATCGTGCTCGCCGCAGGCTGGCCGGCCGGGATCGGCGGCACGGTGGTCGAGGCCGGGCCGCACAGTGGCGTCGCCGCACTCGGCGCGGCCGTCGACGCGATCGAGGCCGGGCGGGTCGAGCGTGCGCTCGTGCTCGGCGTGGCGAGCGCATCAATCGTGCAGCCTGGAGCCGCCGCCCTCGCCCGGCTCTACGGCCGCCCGTGGGGCGACCGCCCGGCGGCCCGCTTTGCCGACGAGGGCGGCCTCGTCCCGCCGGTGGTCGCCGCCGATCGACATGCTGCCCGCCTCGGGATCGAGCGGTCGGCCCAGGACGAGTGGGGGCGACGATCGCTCGCCCGCCGCACTCCCCCGCCCGCCGGCGCGATCTTGACCGTCGGCGCCCGGCCCGGCGATGCAGTCGCCGTCCAGCGCGACACCCCGGTGATCGCCGACGTCATCCGTTCGATCGACGACGATCTCGAACCGATCTTCGACGCGGACGGAACGACGACCGCACTGACCTACGCACCGGCAGCCGATGGTGTCGTGGCGCTCGTCCTCGGCCGGTCGGGCGAGGCGATCGGCGAGATCTCCTCGGTGTCGTCGACGGCGGGTTCTCCGCTGGAGGTGGCGGGAATCCGGCCCGGCATCGCCGTCGATCAGGTGGATTTGGCAGCGATCTCGGCGTCGGCGGGGTTGGCTGCGCTCGCACTCGGCGAGCTCGAACCCGCGATGGTCGACCTCGACGGTGGCACTACGGCGGTCGGCGATGCGGCCGCGGCCGAGGACCTCCGACCGCTGGTCGACGGCCTGCACCGCTCGGCGTTGGGCAGGGTCGGCTTCGCTGCTCGCGTCGGGGCCGGCGCCGCGGCAGGTTACGTCTGGCGGCGGCTCTAGCCTTGAGGCGTGGAGCTCTTCGGCTACCCCGTCCTCAATCTCGCGATCGCGATCACGGTCGGCTTCTTCTTCTGGCGCACCGGCTTCCGGATCCTGCGCGGCATGGCGGCACCGATCCCCGAGCCGCCGCCGGCCGGTGAACTGCGCAAGGTCAAGATCATGTACCGCTGCACGATCTGCGGCACCGAGGTGCGTATGACCGTGGCGCCCGATCAGGATCCGCCGCCGCCTCGCCACTGTCTCGAGGACATGGAGCTCGTCGCGCCGATCGACGACTGATCCCCACCTGATCGAATTGTCCACAACCTGTGGACAACCATGGGGAGAATCACACGCGTGTCATTCCCGGCGGGGGTGAACCGACCCCGGAACCGGCCTATCCTCAGCGCCATGTCGCAGAAGCCTGCCAAGCGTCGAGTCTCCGGTGGTCGCACCACCCCGAAGGGCACCCGCCCCGAAGGCTTCACGCCCGAGACGGTGAGCCACACCGGCCACGAGGACCTGCCCCCGAGCCCGCCGTGGGTCCCCGCGTTGATGTTCGCCCTGCTCGGCCTGGGCGTCGCCGTGATCCTGCTCAACTACGTCGGCTCGATCTGGGACACCAACAACGGCATCCTCCTGCTCGGCCTCGGCATGATCCTCGGCGGCATCATCACCGCCACCCAGTACCGCTAGTTGGCGACACTTCGTACCTGACACGAAGTGTCTCCAACTCAGTCGAAGTTCTCCCAGTAGCGGCTCGGCATCGGGCCCTTCTGGTGCTTGTACTTCGACTTGATCTCGCTCGACCCGTACGGCGTCTCGGCCGGCGTGGTCATCTGCTGGAAACTGATCTGGCCGATCTTCATGCCCGGGTAGAGCGTGATCGGCAGGTTGGCGACATTGCTCAGCTCTAGCGTGAGTTGACCGTCGAAGCCGGCGTCGACGAAGCCTGCCGTCGAGTGGATCAACAGCCCGAGGCGGCCGAGCGACGACTTGCCCTCGAGCCGGGCGACGAGATCGTCGGGCACGGCCACCCGTTCGAGGGTGGAGCCGAGCACGAACTCGCCGGGGTGCAACATGAAGGGTTCGTCGTCGCCGGCTTCGACGAGCTCGGTGAGCTCCTCGAGATTCTGCTTGACGTCGATATGTCCCATCGTGTGGTTCTTGAACACTCGGAACCAGCGGTCGAGCCGGAGGTCGATCGACGACGGCTGCAACGAGTTGGGTCCGAGCGGCTCGATGACGATGCGCCCGGCGTCGAGCTGCTCGCGAAGGGTGCGGTCGGACAAGATCACGGGGTGTCTCCAGCGGTCTGCGTGGCGTGAAGGGGTGTGGGCACGGCGTCGGGGTCGACCTCGACCGGGCCGCTGCGATCGGGGCGGTCGCCGGGGCGGGCGTCGTCGGCATCGAGGAGTTCGAGCTGCGCACCCCGGGCGGCGCCGGCGCCTTCCATCCAGTGGCGGCGACACAGCAGGTCGTAGGTGACACTGCTGCTCGCCGCTGCCGCAGACCCGCTGGCGCCATCGGTCGTGTCGCCGACGACGACGGTGGCACCGCTGATGACCTGCACCCCGTCGACGAAACGGGCGTTGTGGGTCGCACGGGCGCCGCACCAACAGCGGGCCTCGACCTGGATCTCGTTGCGGGTGTCAGCCAGCTCCATCAGCCGAGCCGAGCCGTCGAACATGATGCCCTGGAACGTCGTGAGCAGACCGAACGCGTAGACGTCGACACCGAGCTCGTCGACGACACGGGCCAACTGTTCGCACTGCACCGGCTGGTAGAACTGCGCCTCGTCGCAGATCACAGCGTTGAGATGGCCGAGCGACTTGGCCCGCTGGCGGACGAGGTCGAAAAGATCCGACGCCGGCTCGACGATCTCGGCGTCGGCCGACACACCGAGACGGCTCGAAACCCGGCCCTCACGACGGTCGAGCTGCGTCATCAGGAGCGTGGTGAGGCCACGGGCGCGCAGATTGTGGTGGATCTGCAGCGCCTGCGTGCTCTTTCCCGACCCCATCGTCCCGAAGGTGAAGCGCAGTTTCGCCATCGAGGGCGACCCTACCCGCTCGGCGAGGTCGCCATCGCCCCGCCGAAGCGCACGTCGGCGCACGGGCCGCGTCGTGTGCCCTGCCAGGTGTGCCGCTACGCTCGGCGCTCTCTGCGGGTGTAGTTCAATGGTAGAACATCAGCTTCCCAAGCTGAGAACGCGAGTTCGATTCTCGTCACCCGCTCCACTCGACGCCCTGGCCTCCGACTGGGGGTCACGCAGCATGGTCATGGTCGATCTCTGCGGTTGATCTTGAGTCGGCGGACGCTACCGGCCATCCGGACGACCCGAGGGGAGACGGCCACCCGATGCGACCGTCTCCCGGCCGGTTCACGATTCGGCGGTGAGCTGGGCGATTGCGCCCGTCCAATCCTCGAGGTGATAGCCGTGGACGATCTTGCCGTCCTCGAGGCTCCAGATGTCGATCGAGAGGATCGAGAAGCTCCGGCCGGTCGGCTCGTCGACCCCGAAGAACGGGCCGACGGGAGTGCCCGAGGCCTCACCGCGTACGAGGAAGCGGCCGCCGTCGAGCGCGATCACTTCGTGGACCGCCCACGTGAGATCGGGGACGACCTGGCCGAGGAACGCGACGGTGTTGATCATGCCCTGGGCGCCGGGGCCGCCCGGGGGCGTCGGGATCGACACCATCTCGGGCGAGAAGAGCTCGTAGTAACGGGCTTCGGTCGAGCTCGCCGGATCGGAGAGGATGTCGGCGTAGAAGGCACGCACGGTGGCCTCGTCGGTGGAGATGTTGCTCATGGGAAGGACTCCTGATTCGGGGAAGGGGGCGGTGGGAAGCCGTTCGGCTTTCCATACCGCTCGGTATTTATTACACGGCCAGACGCACAGGTCAAGCTTTGAGTACCAATCAGTCCGAAATTCTGAGAGACTCGGGAGCGAATGACCGACGACGATGTGCAGCGCCCACGGGGCCGCCCCAAGACCTTCGACCGCGCCCACACGCTCGACGTCGCGACGCAGAGCTGGTGGCGAGACGGCATCGACGGGATCTCCCTGAACGAGATCTGCCGCCGAGCCGGCGTGTCGAAGCCGGGCGTGTACCGAGAATTCGGCAACGAGGATCAGCTCATGGACGCGGCCCTCACCCACTACGTGGACACGGTCCTGGCATCCGCGCTGGCATCGCTCTCCGCCGGACGTCCCTTCCAGGAGACGCTCGACGGCCTCGTCGCCTACGCGACGCACGCAGACACGCCGGAGATGCCGGCGGGCTGCCTCTTCGCCGGAATGCGGAACCAGCAATGGCGACTCGGCCCGGTGACCAGCGCCCACGTCGATCGCCTGCGCGTCGACGCCGTCGCGGCCTATGCAGCGTGGCTGCAGCGATGCGTCGACGCCGGTGAGATCGAGCTACGGGCGTCGGCCGAGGTCACGGCCGCTTTCGTCGAGGCCCAACTCACGATGATGCTGACCCGCACGGCGGCGGGCGACGATCCGGAGGCGCTACGCGACCACGCCCGCCTCGCCTTCGCCGTCCTGACCGACACCACCTGAGGTCGATGGGCGCCGTCAACGGGTGATCGTCGCGACGGCAGCGTCGGCACGCCGTTGGAGTGCGTCTCCGGATCCGCCGCGAGCCAGCGCCATCAGACCCTGCATGACCAGCACCATCGCGGCAGCGGCCTGCTCGGCGTCGTCGCCCCACGCTCACCTGGCCGCGTCAGATCCCGATCGTGGCCGAACCTCACCGAGGTCACCCTGCCGGGCAGCCACTTCCTCCGGGAGGACAGCCCGCACGAGGTCGGCGTCGCCGTCGCCGACTGGCTGCCGCCTGCGAGCTGAGCCCGCGGCCCGAGCGCGGCAGGCCGACGATCTAGAGTCGTCAGTCGTGGCGAACGGACGGGAATCGATGGACCTCGGCGAGGTCCGGCTCCCGCGTGCGGCCAGCTCCCCGATGCGCGACGTCGGACGCCGGGTCGGCTTCGCGCTCTCGCTGGTCCTCTTCGTCGCGCTGGTCGTTTTGCTCGGCCGTGACGGCTACGTCGACGTCACCGGCGACCCGGTCGGCTTCCTCGACGCGCTCTACTACGCATCGGTGACGGTCACGACGACCGGCTACGGCGACATCACCGCCGTGTCCGACGGCGCCCGTCTCGCCACGATCACCCTCATCACCCCTGCCCGGATCGTCTTCTTGATCCTCGTGGTCGGCACCACCGTCGAGGTGCTCACCGACCGATCCCGGCAGCTCCTACTCATCCGCCGTTGGAGGCGAAGCGTGCGAGATCACTACGTCATCCTCGGTTTCGGTTCGACCGGCGCGTCAGCCGCGGCCGACCTCGTCCGCCGAGGGGTCGACCCGAGCGAGATCGTCGCAGTCGACGTCGACGCCAAGGCAGTCGCCGACGCCACCGCTCGCGGCTTCGTCGCTATCCGCGGCAACGCCACCAACCACAGCATCCTCGAGCAAGCTGCCGTGCGCGAGGCGAAGGCGGTGATCATCGCTCCGAACCGCGACGACACCGCCGTTCTCGCCACCCTGACCGTGCGCGAGATCAACACGACCGCCCACATCGTCGCCGGCGGCCGCGAGCAGGAGAACCTGCACCTGCTGCGTCAGGGCGGTGCCGACGAGGTCATCGACGCGACCGCCGCAGTCGGCCGGATGCTCGGCATCGCCACGAAATCGCCCGGCGCGATCGGTGTGCTCGACGAGTTGCTCGAAGCCGGGAGCGGACTCGAACTGGTCGAGATCGAGTGTGCGACCCCCAAGGACCTCCCGGTCATGCCCGACAACGCGTTCCTCGTCTACGTGGTGCGCAACGGCCGCCATCTGCGCCCCGACGTCGCCGGCGATCCGCAGCCGGGCGACCGTCTCGTGGTGCTCAACGACCGCGACGCCTGAGCCGCCTCAGCGGTGCCAAGACCTCAGCGGTGCCAAGACCTCAGCGGTGGTAGTACTGCTTGCCCCACACGGCGAGCGGGTTCTCGCCCTCTCGCACGGGCATGCGCCAGGTGGCCGTCTCGGCATCGGCGAGGGCGAGTGAATACAGCGCTCGGGGCTCCTCGATCGTGTCCTCGACGTAGGCGTCGGCGAAGCGCTCCGGCGTGTAGCGCTTTGCGATGACCCGGTAGCGATCGCGCCAGACATCGTCGTCGCCGAGGTCGTGTTCGAGCACTGCGTGACCCCGAGCGATCAGCTTGCGCATCTCGCCGGTCGGCTCGTCGATCGTGCAACACACGGCCGTCGACGCCCGGAGATCATCGAGCCACGCCGACTTGGCCCGCGGTGTGAACCACAGCTTGCCGTCGTCGTGCATGAACCAGATCGGCACGACCCGCGGCATGCCGTCGCGATCGACGGTGCCGAGACGAAGCAGGTGACCGGGTTCGTCGAGGAAGGCGACGAGCTCGTCGTTTGTGAGGCCGGGCATGGGCCGAGCCTACGATCTCACCATGTCGGGGGCCGCGGACACGATCGACCACGAGGCGTTTGAGGCCCAGTGCCGCGCCGGGATCGAGGCGTGGGTCGCCGAACACCTCGGTGGTGAGGTCGTCGGCGTGGAGCGGCTCGAACGCTGGCGACCGCAGTGGAAGGTCTCGTACGCCGCGGCCGGCGAGACCAATGCGGTGCTCGTGCGCGGCAACCGGCCGATCGCGCCGCTCGAGGCGCTGCGATTCGAGATGGAGTGCATGCAGGTGCTGGAACGCAACGGCATCCTCGTCCCCCACATCCATGGCTGGATGGACGACCCGGTTGCGTTCGTCATGGACTGGGTCGAGACGAAGGATCGGGCCCCGGGCATGCTCCACACTGCGATGGACACCCCGTCGGAGATGGACGACGACCGATGGCAGGCGACCCTCGGGTACATGACGCACCTCGCCGCCGTACATGCCGTCCCGGTGAGCGAGTTCGCCGACGTGAAGCGACTCGCAAACCCGCCGACCGAGCCGCGCGACATCGCGCTCCACGCCGTCGACCGCATGTACGCCCTGGGCGAGATGGCGGGCAACATCGACCCGTCGCTGTCGTTCTTGCAGATGTGGCTGCGGCGCAACGCACCGACCGACCGCCACGACGTGCACTTCCTCTGTGGTGACGCCGGCCAGTTCATGTCTCGTGGCCCCGACGTCGTGGCGCTGCTCGACTTCGAGATCGCGAACGTCGGCGACACCCACTGGGACCTCGCCTGCTTCCGAGGCCGCCACCCGTACGAGAACATGGGCGACATCCCCGCGCTCTACCGGGAGTACGAGCGGGTCACCGGCCAGCCGATCGACCGCCGGGTCGTCGGGTACTACACCGTCGCCTTCCTGCAGCTGGCCGTGATCGGGGCGACGTTCTTCATGATGCCGGAGATCCGCGGGGGCAATTGGATCGAGGGCATGCTCGAGAAGGCGAGCATCACCCGCCGGGCCTACGAGGCGATCGCCGAGCTCCACGGCATCGAACTCGACCACGACCTCACGCTCCCCGACCCCACGCCCGACTCCTTCGAGGCATCGGGCCTGCGGAAGTTGATCGCCGACATCGAGCGGCTCCCGACGTCGACGGCGTTCGCCGACTGGGAGCGCGACCTGCTCGGCGCGATCCCCGACTTCCTCCTCAACTACACCCGGCACCGCAATTGGTTCGAGCGGGTGACCCGCGAGGACATCGAGGAGTTCCTCGGCCAACCGTTCGCCGACGTGGCCTCAGCCGACGCCGCCGTCCAGATGCGCATCGACGCCGACGACCCGGCTGACGATGCGGCGCTCGTCGAGCTGATGCATCGGCGCATGCTGCGCCTGTCGATGATCGTCGCCGGTACCGACCCCGGCGAATCCAACCCGTTCTTCTACGTGCTCGAACCGGTGCTCGACCGCTAGGAGCCGGCTACATCAGAGGTTCCAGCCGCCGTCGGTGGCGATGATCTGACCGAAGACGTAGCTGGCCTGCGACGACGCGAGCCACCACACGACCGAGGCCGCCTCAGCGCCGGAGCCGAGCCGCTGGGCCGGGACCTCGCGCTGCATCGCCTTCTGGAACTGCGGGTCGGCGACGGTCTCGGGTGGGAAGTACGACGGGTTCTCGATGAAGTTCGGGGCGATGCCGTTCACCCGCACACCGTGCTGCGCCATCTCCTTGCCGACGGACTGGACCAGCTGCAGCTGGGCGGCGCGGGCTGCCTCGTAGGCGGCGATCGGATGCGACGACGACCGGAGGGCCGTGGCCGAGGTGGGCACGACGATCGCCCCGTCGCCGGCCTCGACCATCGACGGCAGGCACTCCTCGAAGAGCCAAAACAGCGGGTGGACCATCCGGCCGAACGCATCGCCGACGATCGCGTCGTCGTGCTCGGTGATCGACGCGACGGTGATGGCGCCCTCGAGGTTGGCCACGACGACGTCGAAGGGGCCGTACGCAGCCATCGTGTCGGCGACGTCCTCACGCGACTCGAAGGGTTCGGTGACGGCGACGACATCGTCCCCTTCGGCCCGGAACCGCTCGACCGCGGCCGGCCCGATGAACTCCTCGGCGTCGGTGATCAGGACTCGGCGACCGCTCATGGCCGCGAGCGTAGGAGGTCAGTCGAGCTTGTGAGCCCAGACCGCGTACAGCGGATCGGTACGGGCGCTTGGATTGCGATGCTGCAGGGTCGGTTCGCCCAGCTCGTCGGTGAGATCGAAGTACGCGCCGACGATGCGCACCCGAGTCGCGTCGTCGTTCGCCAGCCACCCTCGGATCGCCTTCGTGGGGAAGCAGCGGTTCGAGAACGTACACACGAACACGCCGCCGGGCCGCAGCACCCGTGCCACCTCGGCGAAGACGTCGAGGGGTCGAGTCAGGTAATCCACCGAGACCGCACAGGTGACGGCGGCGAACGAGGCGTCGTCGTAGGGCAGGGTCGGGTCGACGTTGAGGTCGCGAACGCTCCACTCGTCGGCCATCTCGTTGGCGGCCAACTCGTTGGCGTTCATGCCGGTGACCACGAGCCGCTCCGGCTTGGTCGGGAAGTGCGAGATCCACGACGAGCAGATGTCGAGCACCGGACCCGACGCCTCACCGGTGAGTCCGAGCTCGACGTACAGCTCACCGACCGCGGCGATGGCGCCGTCATCGATGTGGGTGACGAGGCGGTCGAAGGCGTAGAAGTCGGCGTCGTCGCTCTCGTCGCTGCGGGCGAAGAAGCCCTCGGGGAACGAGGTGGCGTGGCGGGGGTCCATGGGCTCATGGTCGCGCCCGAACTCGGCCTACTCGGAACCGGCCGACCACTACGGTGCGGCCATGGCGATCCTTCACAAGGCCACCCTCACGCCGTCGAAGCCCGAGCTGATCGAGGCCCACCTCCCGACGGTCGCCGAGTTCGAGATCTCGCCCGGCCCGATCGAGCACCTCGGCGCCTACCGATTCGACGATCCCGACGGGCTCGTCGGCATCGAGAGCCATCTCGTCCGAGTGTCCGACGGCCGCACCATCCACCTGCCCCTCACGTATCGCAACGACCCGCTGCCCGGTGCGGACGCGTGGAAGGTCGGCACCCTCGAGCACTCGGTGCTCGGCACCCGCCACGTGTACGACGCCGTCGCCGATCCGGTCTACGTCGCCGAACTGGTGCGCGTCATCGCCACCGGCGGCACCCAGGCGCCGCTGATCGTCCACCTCCCCGACGGCATCGCGAGCGAGCGCGAGAACGTCGTCTTCGTGCGCGGCAGCGGGTCGGCAGCCGACGGGCCGACGGTGGCCGTCGGCGTCGCATCCCGCGAGGGCACGATGACGGCGATCACCCTCGGGCAGGCCTCGGTGATGGTCCGCCATGCGCCCCGACCCGGCGGTGGAAAGGGCGCGTACCTGGCCGGCACGTGGCCCGGATCCGATCAGCCGTCGGTCCTCGCCGACGTGATCGCCTGAACCCTGGACAATCGTTCAATACCCTCGGTACGCTGGCCGACTGAACAAGCGTCCAGTCTGTGTCCTGCGGGGGTTCCAGTCATGAAGCCGACGGCATTCGCCGCCACCGAGATCGACCTGAACGAGGTCTTCGATCTCGACCGCTACCCGATCCACGCGATCGGCGACGCGGCCCGCACCGAACTGGTGACCGAGGCCCGCGAGGCAATGCTCGACACCGGCTGCTTCCGGTTGAAGGACTTCGTCCGACCTGAGGCGATCGACGCGATGGCGGCCGAGGCCACCTCGCTGCACGACCAGACCTTCTGGTCGGTGCAGGACCACAACCCGTACTTCTCGCCCGCCGACGAGTCCTTCCCAGAGAACCATCCCCGCCGCACCTTCCAGCACCGCCAGAGCGGCTTCATCAACGCCGACATCCTCACCGAGCAGTCGCTGCTGCGAAAGATCTACGACGCCGACGTGCTCGTGCACTTCGTGTGGGAATGCCTCGGCACCCCGCAGCCGATCTACCGGTGGGCCGACCCGCTCGGCCGCAACCCGTACGGCGTCATGGAGCCCACGCACTACCTACCATGGCACTTCGATGGCAACGAGTTCACCGTGTCGATCCTCGTGCAGAAGGCCGACGAGGGTGGCGTGTTCGAGTACGTCCCGAACATTCGCACGCCCGAAGCCGAGAACTACGAGCACATCGCGCACATCCTCGACGGTGGCCGCGACGGCGTGCACGAACTCGATCTCCAGCCCGGCGATCTCCAGCTGTTCGCCGGCCGATTCTCGATGCACCGCGTCACGCCGATCGTGGGTGACGCCACCCGCTACATCGGCCTGCCCACCTACGTACACGACCCCTATCGGATGAACCGGCCGTACCACTCCGAGTCGATCTACGGCCGGGCCACCGAGATGCACCTCGATCGAGCCAACGTGCTCGTCGACGGTCTCGTCGACTGACACCCCCTCGGCGAGCTGCAACACTCGGACGCATGACTGCTCCTGAAGGCTGGATGTTCGCCGATTCCGATGCCCTGCCCTGGCAGGCGATGGGTACCGGGGTCGAGATGAAGACACTCGCCTCCGCGGGCGGTCGACTGATCGCCATGTTCAAGTTCGACGCCGGGTACGAGGGCGGTACGCAGCACCACGGTGACGCCGAGTTCCGCAGCCCGACGGGGGCGACGGTCGTGTCGGTCTTC
Organism: Actinomycetota bacterium; assembly: GCA_039815945.1. Lineage (GTDB taxonomy): Bacteria > Actinomycetota > Acidimicrobiia > Acidimicrobiales > Aldehydirespiratoraceae > UBA11606. Next base: position 19,375 of record JBCBYI010000038.1, read on the forward strand.
CAGCTCCCCGGCTGATCTCTCAGCGATCTCTCAACGTCGCTTCCGTACGTTCCCCCGTTCCGCACCGAGAAGGAGTCTCTGGTGTTCGAAGTCGATCGTCGCCAGTTCCTGTCCGTCGCCGGCATGCTCGGCCTCGGCACGGTCGTGGCCGGCTGCGGTGGACCGACACGTCCTCGGCCTCTTCAGCGTCGGTGAGATGTCGGCGCCGTACCAGGCGGTCGACTCCGGCGACGAGCTCCGCGATCTGGTGCTCGCCGAACTCGACCCGCTCTTCGACGGCGTTCCCAGCGAGACGTACCGTCAGCACGTCAGCCAGAACTGGGCCGAGGAACCGTTCATCCGGGCGGCCTACCTGGCCGACACGGCCGACATCGACATCTCCCGCGAACTGGGCCAGAACATCGGGCCCCGCGTCTTCATGGCCGGCTGTGGCTACACCCGCGAGATCGACTGGAGTTCGGTACACACTGCGGTGCGATCGGCCCGCGACTGTGTCGACGAGATGTTCGCCTAGCGCGGCACCAGATCCGGCTCGACCCAACCGGTCCGGGCCCCGGGCGCGAACAGGACCTCGCGCGACCAGCGGCAAAGCGGCGCCTCACGGCTCGTCGTCTCATCGGCGAGCACCTCCGCGAAGGGCCGATCGACGATCGCAGCGACCGCTGCGACGTAGTAGCGGGTGATGGTCTCGTGATAGCCCGACGTCTCGGTGTTCTCCACCCCGGTGGCCTCGTTGTATCGCCGGATCCCGTCACGCAAGAGGGTCAATGCGTCGTCGTGACCGTGCGCGCGGATGGCTGCCCAGCAGGCGGCGACGTGGGCCTCGTGGGTCCACTGCGGCTTGGGCAGGGTTCGTTGGAGCACACCGGCGAGCACGGCGGAGGGATCGAGGGACACGACGGCAGTCTGCCCGGGGCGGTGCCGCCGAGCAGGTCGGTTTCAGGCCAGGGTCAGGCGAGTCACATCGTCGACCGGGTCGCCGTCGACGACCACGACGTACGCACGAGCGGTGAGGTCGACGCGGAGCTCGGCGGTGCCGTAGTCAGCCGTCCACGCCATGACCAGCTGATCGTCGGCCGACTCGCCGAGCGAGAACGACCCGTCGAAGATCGTTCCGTTCGCGGCGCGCCACCGCAGGAGATGCAGCAACGCCTGCACGACCGGTCGCTCGAGTTCCGCGGCGAGCGACTCCGGGGAGAGGTGGGGGCGGTTGATGTCGCGTCCGACACCGGTGCGGCGCAGCAGCTCCATGTCGTTCGGGGCCGCGAGCACGCCGGCGTAGTAGATCTGGGGGATCCCGGGCGAGAAGACCTGGATGAGACGGCTGATGATCTGGGCATCGTCGTCGCTGCCGAGGGCTTCGAAGTACGTGCCGTTGACCTGGTAGAGGTCGAGGTTGGACGCGGCCGCGCCGGTCGATTCGCGACTCCGGCCCTCGCTCGCGTCGTGCATCGACTCGACGAGGGCGTCGACCTGGTCGGGTTCGAGCAGGCCGGGCTTGTCGCCCTCGGGCGCCACGTCGACCACACCGATCCCGTCGTGGGTGTCGAGCACCGTGACGCAGTTGGTCGGCCGGATGTCGAGCCAGTGCTTGAGCGGTTCGGCGTCGCAGGCGTGGATCGCGTGGAGGATCAGCGGCGGCAAGGCGAAGTCGTAGACGAAGTCGACACGCGACGCGATCTCCATCTGGAACCCGAAGTACGAGTGGATCTCGACGAGCAGGTGCATGCCGCGCTTGTGTGATTCGGTGCGCAACTGCGAGATGAAGTCGAAGCAGGCCGGGAGCATGAAGCACGACGTGCCCCGCTCCTTGATGGCGTAGCCGACGGCATCGAGGCGCACGAGGCGCACGCCGTTCTCCGACAGGCGGTCGAGCACCGTCATCAGGTACGCCCACCCGGCCGGGTGGTACACGTCGATGTCGATCTGCTCGGACGTGAAGGTCGTCCAGACCTCGGTGGGCACGCCGGCGACCTCGTAGGTCGTAAAGGGCGGCCACGGACGAGGCCGGTAGATCGCCGCCAACTCCTCCTCGGTGGCGCCGCCGGGGAAGATCATGTCCTTGGTGAGGAACATCCCGTGGAATTCAGATGCCTCGCCCTTCTCGAGCCAGTCCTGGAAGGACGCCGAGTCCGACGAGACGTGATTGACGATCAGGTCGGCCATCAACTCGAAGTCCTCACCGAGCGCGCCGACCTCGGCCCAGCCCCCCAGCCGCGCATCGACCTCGGTGTGATCGATCGGATCGAAGCCAGCGTCGGAACCGTCGATCGGCGGGAAGAAGGGCAGCAGGTGAGCGCCCCCGAACGCGCCGCCGAACGGGCCGCGCATGACCTCGCCGAGGCCGACGAGATCGCCGGCGAGACGATCGACGTAGGTGATCAGGTGCGGCGCGTTGCGCAGCGGCGGCGGAGGCGTCGGCCGGGTGTCCATCGGCGCGACGCTACCCCCTAGCCTGATCGTCGTGACCGATCAGTCGCCCCTTCCCGAGACCGTCGACGTGGTGGTCGTCGGCGCCGGACTCGCCGGCCTCGCCGCCGCCCGGATCCTCCATGAGGCGGGCCGCTCGGTCGTGGTGCTCGAGGCCTCCGATGGGGTTGGCGGCCGGGTGCGCAGCGATGTCGTCGACGGCTTCATCCTCGACCGCGGGTTCCAGATCCTGCTGCGCGCCTATCCGGAGCTCGACCGCCAGTTCGACATCGACGGCCTCGATCTCCGCTCGTTCGATCCGGGCGCCCTCGTCCGGGTCGGCGACGACCTCGAACTGCTGGGCGATCCCCTGCGCAAGCCGTCGACGCTGCCCTCATCGGTCTTCTCCCCCGTCGGGTCGCTGTTCGACAAGCTGCGCTTGCTCAAGGATCGGATTCGCCTCAGCCGCACCGATACCCCGCAGCTGCTGCGCCAACCCGACACCTCCACCCGGGAGGGCCTACAGGCCCGCGGCTACAGCGACGCGATGATCGACCGGTTCTTCCGGCCGTTCGTGGGCGGCATCCAGCTCGACCCGACCCTCAGCACGTCGAACCGCATGTTCGACGTCGTGCTCCAGCAGCTCTTCCGAGCCGACGCCGTCGTGCCGGCGAAGGGCATGGGCGAGATCTCGGCCCAGCTCGCCTCGCATCTCCCCACCGAGCGACTGCATCTCGGCACGCCGGTCACCCAGGTGCGTCCCGGGTCGGTCACGACCGATCGGGGAACGGTCGCGGCGGCCGACGTGATCGTCGCGGTCGAAGGCCCCGCCGCCGCCGATCTGCTGGACCTCCCGCCGGTCGACTCCAACCCGGCCACGTGTGTGTGGTTCGCCGCCGACGACCCACCGATCACCGAGCCCCTCCTCGTGCTCGACGGCGAGGGACCGGCTCGCAACATCGCGATCATGAGCAACGTCTCGCCGCACTACGCCCCCGCCGGCAAGGCGCTGATCGGCGGCGCCTGCCCGGGCGTGCTCGACCCCGATGCCGAGCCCGCGGTCCGCGCCCAGCTCCGCGACATCTGGGGCGACCAGGTTGACGGCTGGATCCATCTGCGCACCGACGCGATCCCCCACGGCCAGCCGGCCCAGCCCCCGTCGTTCTCGCCGAAGCAGCGCACCTCGCTCGGCGACGGCCTCCACGTGTGCGGCGACCACCGCGACACGTCGTCGATCCAGGGCGCGCTCTACTCGGGTCGCCGGTGCG
>JBCBYI010000039.1:0-22839 GCA_039815945.1 Actinomycetota bacterium
CGGCGACGTCGCCTACGAGATCAACGCCGAACCGGTGACGGTCTTCTACGGCGACATCCCCTTCTACCGGCCCCTCACGCCCGGCACGGAGGGCGACGACGTCCTGCTCCTCGAACAGAACCTCGCCTCGCTCGGCTTCCACGCCACCGAGGACGACGACGGTGAGGAGGTCGACGAGGACTTCGTCGTCGACGGCGTCTTCGACGACGCGACCGCCGATGCCGTCCGCCGCTGGCAGGCCGAACTCGGCGTCGAGGAGACCGGCACCGTCGACCCGACCGCCGCCGTGATGGTCCCCGGCCCGACGACCGCCTCGGCCGTCGACCTGGAGATCGGCGACCGGGTCCAGCTCGGCACGCCGATCGCCACGCTCAACGTCACCGGTACCGAGACCGGCGTGTACGCCGCCCACACCGGCGAGATCGAGCTCGAGGCAACCTCGGGCGAGATCGTCTCCGGCCAGGTGCTCTACACCGTCGACGATCAGCCGGTGCTGGCGATCGTCACGACCGAGGAGCTCGGCCGCGACCTCTCCGAGGGCGTCGACGACGGCGACGACGTCGCCGTGCTCGAGCAGCTGCTCGTCGACCTCGGCTATGACGCCGACGGCGACCTCGAGGTCGATGACGTGTTCGACGAGTTCACCGCCGAAGCCCTGACCGACTTCGAGGAGGACCTCCAGGACACGTGGGACGACATCGTCGTCGACGGCGAGTTCACGAGCGACGAGTTCATCGTCGTCGCCCCGGGCACCCGGATCGACACCGTGACGGCTCGCGAGAGCTCGAACGTCGCCACCGGGTCCGAGCTGTTCACCTACGGCACCGAGGGCGAGACCCGCATCGTGACCACGAAGATCGATGTCGCCGATCAGAACAAGCTGGCCGAAGGCGCCACCGTCGACATCGAGTTCCCCGACGGCTCGGTCGTCACGGGCACCGTCAGCGACGTGGCGTCGTCGTCGACGACCGACCCCACCAACCCGACCGCCGATCCGACCCTTGCGGTCGAGATCGCCCTCGACTCGGTGCCCGAGTCGGCGGCTGGGCTCAACGAGCTCGACGTCGACGTGATCATCGTCGACGACCTCGCCGCCGGTGCGACCGTCGTTCCGGCATCTGCGCTCGTGGCCACCTCCGACGGCGGCTTCGCCGTCGAGGTCGTGAGCGGTTCGACGACGACCTTCGTCGCCGTGGATCCGGGCATGTTCGCCGACGGTTTCGTCGAGGTCGCCGGGATCGATCCCGGCACGGTCGTGGTGGTGCCGTCGTGATCACGATGCGAACCACCACTCCGGCGGCGCCGGTGCCGACCACCGCCGGCGCCGCCCTTGAACTCCGTTCCGTCGTGAAGGAGTACCCCGGCGAGCCGCCGGTCCGAGCGCTCGACGACGTGTCGCTGCGCATCGAGCACGGCGAACTCGTCGCCGTCGTCGGCCCGTCGGGATCGGGCAAGTCGACGCTGCTCAACGTCATGGGCACGCTCGATCGTCCGACAAGCGGGATCGTCGCCGTCGACGGCATCGACACTGCGACTCGGAGCGAGAAGGAGGTCGCGGGTGTCCGGGCCTGCAAGATCGGCTTCGTCTTCCAACAGTTCTTCTTGCTGCCCGGCATGTCGGCGGTCGAGAACGTGTCGAACGGCCTCCTGTACCAGGGGGTCGCGCCGAAGGAACGGCGAGAGCGAGCGGTCGAGGCCCTCGAACGTGTCGGCCTCGGCCACCGCCTCCACCACCCGCCCAACCACCTCTCGGGTGGTGAACGCCAGCGGGTCGCCGTGGCCCGGGCCCTCGTGCACCGACCGGCGTTCGTCCTCGCGGACGAACCGACGGGCAACCTCGACTCGAAGTCGACCAATGCGGTGATGAACCTCATCGGCGACCTCCACGCCGAGGGGACGACGATCGTGGTGATCACCCACGACAACGCGATCGCAGCGTCACTGCCTCGCCGCCTGGCGGTCCACGACGGCGCGATCGTCTCGGACTCCGGCCTCGACGGAGGTGCGCAATGACCGCCGCGACGATGCCCACCGGCCAGCCGAAGGTCCTGAGTCGCCTTCGGACCGCCGACATCTTCCGGGTCGGTGCCTCGGGTCCACGTGCTCGCAAGACCCGCACCGCGCTGAGCGCGCTCGGCGTGTCGATCGGAATCGCTGCCCTCGTCGGCGTGCTCGGCCTCTCCGAATCGTCGAAGTCGGCGCTGCTCGACGAGATCGCCTCGCTCGGCACGAATCTGTTGACCGTCGAGGCCGGCGCCGGCTTCGGCGGCGGCGACTCGGCCCTGCCCGACACCGCCCTCGAGACGATCGAACGGATCCCGACTGTCACCGGCGCCAGCGCCGTGTGGGAGGTCGACGCCGACGTGTACCGCAACGAGTTCATCCCCGAGGGGGAGACCGGCAGCGTCCAGGTGGTCGCCGCCGATCCCGATCTCGTCGACACGCTCAACGGTGAACTCGCCGACGGTGTGTTCCTCGACGAGGCCACGAGCGTCTATCCGAACGCCGTGCTCGGGTCGGTGGCCGCCGAACGGCTCGGTGTCACCGATCTCGACGAGCCGACCTATGTCCTGATCGGCGACGAGTACGTCGAGGTCATCGGCATCCTCGAGGAGTTCCCGCTCGCGGCCGATCTCGACCGGGCCGTCATCATCGGCCAGGAGGCCGCCACGACCTACTACGACGCCGGGACGAACCCGGCCGCCGTGTACACCCGGGTCGCCGACGGCGCCATCGACGAGACGCGCGACATCCTTCCGTCCACCGCGGATCCCGAGAACCCCGAAGAGGTCAGCGTCAGCCGGCCGTCCGACGCTCTCGAAGCCCAGGCGGCGGCGGACGACGCGCTGACGACCCTCTTCCTCGGTCTCGGCGCCGTCGCCCTGCTCGTCGGTGGTATCGGCATCGCCAACGTGATGGTGATCGCGGTGATCGAACGGCGAGGCGAGATCGGGCTGCGTCGAGCGCTCGGCGCGACGCGTGCGCACATCCGGCGCCAGTTCTTGACCGAAGCCGTGATCTTGTCGGTGCTCGGTGGTGTCGGCGGTGTGCTGATCGGCGTGGCAGCGACCTACGTCTACGCAACCTCCCAGGACTGGCGCGTGATCATCCCGCAGGAGGCCGCGATCGGCGGCTTCCTCGGTGCGATCGCCATCGGGGCGGTCGCCGGCCTCTATCCGGCGAGCCGAGCCGCCCGCCTGGCCCCGACCGAGGCGTTGCGGACATGACGCCGCCGACCGACCTCCACTCCCCCTCCGACCCCTACCGCTCCGAGAAAGGCGACCACCCGATGCTCACCACGACCCCGATCCCCCACGAACCCCTGACCCTCGGCGAACGCCTCATCGCCATCGCCGGCGACCTCGAAGCCGTCGCGAACCGACTCGACCCGGCAGGCGACTCGGCCGCTGCGGCGAACCGGTCGCTCGTCGAGGCCTTCTTGGGCGCGATGGAGTCGGGCGACGTCGACGGCGCCCTCGCCTGCTGTGGCGACGACGTGCGCTACACGATCCCCGGTCGGGGTTCCGCCAGCGGCGATCACCTCGGCCGGGCTGCGGTCGAGGCGGCCCTGCGAGCCGAGACCCGAGCCGGTGGGCAGACCCTGCAGTTCCTGACCCACGCGGTCATCGGTGACGGTTCGCCGATCGTGTCGTACCACGAGATCCTCGCGGTGCTCGACGGCCAACCGCACCGCTACCGGATGCTGTTGTTGTTCGGCTTCGTCGGTGGGGCGATCGGCGAGATCCACGAGTTCACCGACGATCAGTACCTGGCCGACGATCTCTTCGCTCCGCCGCCGTCGATGGCCGAGCCCGCCCGCCGCTGGTTCGACCGCATCCCGCTGCTCGGTCGGCGGCGCTGATCGCCCCGCCGGCCGACGGTCGCACCTCGACCCCGCCCGGGGTCCGACCGCGGTCGGTGGGGCCTCCCTTCAGGGTGTCCGAGCCCGGGCCGATGGAACGGTGCCCCCGAACCGCCGTGGAGTTGTCCTGCAAGCTCGGCTGACGGTTCCGCCCCCGAGGCTCGGCGGGAGTACGGTCGCGACTCGATGAGCGACACCGACGCCGTCCTGATCGAACGCCGTGACCCGGGAGTCCTGCTCGTTACGTTCGATCGACCCGAGACCATGAACGCGTTCTCGAGCGAGATGAGCGCAGCGTTCACCGGCGCGCTCCGCGGCGCCGACACCGACGACTCGATCCGTGTCGTCGTCGTCACCGGGTCGGGGCGTGCCTTCTGCGCAGGCGCCGACTTCTCCAAGGGTTCTGGCGCATTCGCCGCACCGACGAGGGAAACGTTCTCGTCGGACCCGTTGGATTCGTTCCACCCATGGGACTGCCGCAAGCCGGTGATCGCCGCGATCAACGGCCACGCGGTCGGGATCGGGATGACGATGACCCTGCAGTGCGACATCCGCATCGTCGCGGAGGACGCCAAGCTCGGCATCGTGCAGAACCGACGGGGCGTCCTGCCCGACGCCCGTGCCCACTGGACCCTGCCCCGGCTCGTCGGCCACAGCCGGGCGACCGAACTCCTGCTCACGGGCCGCATGTTTCGCGGCACCGACGCCGCCGAGTGGGGCCTCGCCACCGAGGCACTGCCGGCCGACGACGTGTTGCCCCGAGCACTCGAACTCGCCGCCGAGATCGCAACCCACACCGCGCCCGTGTCGGTCGGAGTCTCGAAGCGGCTGCTGTGGCGTTCGACCCCGTCGCCCGACGAGATCAACGAACTCGAACGCGATCTCCACCTGCACCTCATGGGCACGGCCGACGCGAAGGAGGGTGTGCAGGCGTTCATGGAGACGCGCGACCCCGAGTGGTCGCTGAGCCCCACCGAGGACTGGCCGACATGGCTCGACGAGCGCTGATCGTCGGCACCGGCGTCGCCGACCGAGTCGCCGCGGGTCTCGCCGGCTGGGAGATCGAACGATCACCGAGCAGCGGTGGACTCGATCTCGTGGTGTGGGCGGACTACCCGGCCCTCGCATGCGAGCCCCGTCGAATCGTCGATCTCTCGCCGGCCGATTGGGACGCCGCATGCGATCGCCCGCTGCGCTCGGTGATCGACCTCGCCCGGACGGTCCACGCACCACTCGCCGCGACCGGTGGCACCTTCGTCGCGATCGTTCCCCTGATGGCCTCGGCGGGCGGCGCCCGGTACACGACGCTCGCCTCCCTCGGCGAAGGCGTACGCCTGCTCGCCAAGTCGCTCGCCAAGACCTGGGGCGCCGACGGCATCACCGCTCACAGCATCACCCTCGATCCGCACGCATTCCTCGCGCCCGAGCACGCCACCGGCATCGCCGCCGACAACGCCCTCCACGACCCGCCGCTCGGACGCATCCCCGACGACGCCGACGACGTCGCCCCGATCATCGACTGGCTCGCGAGCGGTGCGGCGGCTCCCCTCATCGGCTCGTCGCTCGTCATCGACGGCGGCCTCTGGATGCCGGGATGAGCAGGCTCCTCGACGGCAAGGTCGCGATCGTCACCGGTGCCGGCCAGGGCGTGGGCGAAGGCATCGCCCGAGCTCTCGCCGATGCCGGTGCAGCGGTGGTGATCGCCGCTCGCCGGGCCGAGAACGGCGAGCCCGCCGCCGCTGCCATCCGTGCGCGTGGCCACGAGGCGTCGTTCGTGCGCTGCGACGTCACCGACGCGGCCGATGTCGGCGCCGCGGTGGCTCACGCCGTCGACACCCATGGCCGGCTCGACATCATCGTCCACAACGCGGTCTCGCCACCGGGGCCGCCCGCACCGGTGCAGGCGGTCGAGCCCGACACGATCACGAGCCAGATCGCGACCTCGACGACGGCGTCGTACCTCTTCGCTCGTGCCGCCCACCCGCACCTTGCGGCGAACCGAGGGGCGTTCATCGTGCTCACGTCGCCGGCCGGCATGGAGGGCTCGGGCAACCTCCCGGTGTACGCCACGGTGAAGGGCGCCCAGCGCGGCCTGCTCAAATCGCTCGCCCGTGAGTGGGGGCCCGACGGCATTCGAGTGAATGCCATCGCCCCGGTCGCCTGGACCCCGGCCATGACCACCGCCACCGAGGCCAACCCGACCCTGCAGGCCCGGCTCGAAGCCCGGACACCTCTCGGCCACATCGGCGATCCCGAGACCGACATCGGGCCCGTCGCCGTCTTCCTCGCCTCCGACCTGGCCCGCCACATGACCGGCCAGACCCTCGCCGTCGACGGCGGCCGCTACCTCGGCCTGTGAAGATGGCGACACATCGTGTCAGGTACGAAGTGACTCCAGGTTCGAAGTGACGACATGAGCGACGTCCATGTGCTGATCAGCCCGGAGGCGGGGCGGGGCCGGGCGGCCGGGACCGCGGCCGACGTGCTCGACCGGCTCCGTGCGCTCGGCGGCCATGTGATCGATCTCACCGGCGCAGACGCTGCGGCGTCGATGACCAACGCTCGCGACGCCGTCGCGGCCGGAGCCGATCGCCTCGTCGTGCTCGGCGGCGACGGGATGGTGCATCTCGCGACGCAGGCGATCGCCGGCACCGACACCGTGCTCGGGATCGTGCCGGTCGGCACCGGCAACGACTTCGCCCGGGCGCTCCCCCGTATCCCCGACGATCCACTCGAGGCCGCCGCGGTCGCGCTCGGCGAGCCCGATCCGATCGACGGGATCCGGGTCGGTGATCGCTGGGTCGCATCGGTCGCCACCGCCGGCTTCAGCGCCGACGTCAACGACCGAGCCAACCGGTTGCGCCGACCGAAGGGACAGAGCCGCTACACCGTCGCCACCGTGCTCGAGCTCCCTGCGCTGAAACACCGGCCGACCACGCTCACCGTCGACGGCACCCCCCACCGGCACGATGCGGTGATGATCGCCATCGCCAACACCGCCTGGTTCGGCGGCGGCATGCACATCTGCCCGGACGCCGACCCCGACGACGGCCTGCTCGACGTCACCGTGGTCGACGGTGTCGGCCGCATCGAACTGCTCTGCTTCTTGCGTCGGGTGTTCAGCGGCACCCACCTCGACCATCCCAAGGTCCACACCCACCGCGGGCGCAGGATCGAGATCACCGGCGATCTGGCCGTCTGGGGCGACGGTGAGCCGATCACGACCGGCGACACCGTGCTGGAGGCCGTGCCCGCCGCGATCCGCCTCGCCCGCTAGAACAACACCATGATCATCACCGCAGGCGAAGCCCTCGTCGATCTCGTGCCCCACGCCGTACCGGGTGGCGGGCCGATGAACACCGCCGTCGCGTGTGCCCGTCTCGGCGCACCCACCGCCTTTCTCGGTGCGGTCTCGACCGATGCGCACGGCGACGCGATCTGGGCGCACCTCGAGGCATCCGGCGTCGACCTGCGACTCACGCAGCGCCGCGACGAACCCACCTGTCGGGCCGAGGTGGTCGGCGATCCGCCAGTCTTCCACTTCCATGGCGACGGCACCGCCGACCGTTTCGTCGAGATGCCTGATCCGAGCCTCCTCGACGACGGACCCCACCTCCTTCACGGCGGCACACTCGGGATCTTCCGCGAGCCCGGTGCGTCGGTGCTCGCCGAGGTCGCGGAAACGATCGACGGCATCGTCTCGTTCGACCCGAACGCCCGGCCCCAGATCGTCGAACCGCTCGGCCGTCAACACTGGGATCCCTGGTTCGACCGGTGGGTCGCCGCCTGCTCGCTCTTCCGGGGCTCCGACGACGACTTCGCCTGGATCTGGCCGGGCCGCGATCCGGCCGACTGCGCCGGTGAACTCCTCGACCGTGGGGTCGCCGCCGTCCTCGTGACCTCGAGTTCGTCGGTCACGACGATCACGGCTGAGGGCTCGGCGACCGTCGTCGTCGACCGAGTCCCCGTGGCCGACACCGTCGGCGCCGGCGACTCCTTCTGTGGTGGCGTGCTCACCCAACTCTGGGAACGAGGTGTCTCCACCCCTGGCGCCCTCGCCACCGTCCCGCTCGCCGAGTGGCGCGAGATCGTCGCCTTCGCCATCCGGGTCGCCGGCGTGACGGTGCAACGCATCGGCGCCGATCCGCCTCGGCGCGACGAGCTCTAGCGGTCCCAGACCACCCGGAACCCGAGATTGCCCGTCGGCGTGTCGGGCGTGTTCGAGCTGCGGGCCCCGACCCGGTACCGGTTGCAGTACGAGTCGTGGCAGAGATAGCTGCCGCCGCGCATCGCCCGGGCCGCGGCCCGCTCGTCCCACCAGTCGGCGGTCCACTCCCACACGTTCCCGGCGACATCGACGAGCCCGAAGCCGTTCGCCTCGTACGTACCGACGGGCGAGGTGCCGAGCCAGCCGTCGTCGAGCGCATTGTCGGTGGGGAACGCGCCCTGCCAGATGTTGCAGCGATGCGTCCCGTCGGGGATCAGCTCGTCGCCCCAGGCGTAGCGAGCCTGGTCGAGCCCACCGCGAGCGGCCTTCTCCCACTCGGCTTCGGTCGGGAGTCGGCCACCCGCCCATTGGGCGTACGCCACGGCCTCGAACCAGTTGACGTGCACGACGGGGTGGTCGGCGAGTCCGTCGAGATCACTGTGCGGACCGGCCGGATGACGCCAGTCGGCGCCCTCGACCGCTCGCCACCACTCCGCACCCACGACGCCACGGGTCGGCGGGAAGTCATCGGGCAACAGGCCGCCGAAGACGAAGGTCCATCCATCGGATTCGGCCAGGGTGACCAGGCCGCTGGCCTCGACGAACGCGCCGAACTCGGCGTTGGTGACGGGCGCCCGACCGATGGCGAACGCCGGCACGTCGACGCTGCGCACCGGTCCCTCGTGGTCGGCCGGGAAGCGGTCGTCATCGGTGCCCATGCGGAAGGCGCCGGCGGGGATCTCGATCGCCGCCGATCCGGGCCCGGACGCGAACGAACCGTCCGTGGGGGGCGGACGGTTCGTCGTGGGGGAACTGGGCTCGCGCTGAGGCGAGCAGCAGGGCGAGCTCACTCGCCCATCCTGACTCGGGTCAGGAAGCCTGCGCCATCGCGGTGCGGGCTCGCTCTTCGGCGACCCGCTTGCGGCCGATGATCGGCGTCGTGGGAGGGAAGCCGGCGTCGGAACGCTCCGACTCGGATTCGCCGCCCCAGAAGCCGAGCTCCCGGTTCGTGCGTGCGTAGGTCCGACACATCTCGACTGCCTCACAGCCGTCGCAGATGGACCGGGCCTTCGCCTCACGGCGTACGCGGGCCTCGGGTCGTTCGGCGAACGGGGCGAAGAACAGCTCGCTCTTGCCCGTGCACTTGGCAACATCCATCCAGCCGGTCGGACCGACCGGGCCGGCAACTTCGGTTTCCGTCATCTCAAGCATGGGGGTTCTCACTTCTCTGAGGACCGCCACTTCACCGCCCGGCGAAGCGCTTGGTTCCTCGATAAGCACTACGAAGAACCTACGGAAATCGGAGGCGCTGATGAAGAGCTCGGCGATGATTGTTAGCGCTAGCTAACATCTTTCGAAGAGATGGGGCGAAGACTCCGTAGCACTCCCACGGATAGTGAAGGTCTGAACCAATCACCCGAGGGCCATCGGCCACCGCACCGAGAAGCGAGCGCCGCCGATCGTCGCATCGTCGACGGACACCGTTCCGCCCATCGCTCGCACCGATTCCGCGACCACGGCGAGCCCGAGACCGGCCCCGCCGCGATCACGCGTGCGGGCGTCGTCGAGGCGGGCAAATCGCTCGAAGACGCGGTCACGGTCCGTGGCCGGCACCCCGGGCCCGTCGTCGTCGACCCAGAGCCGTACCTCGTCGCCGATGGTCGTCAAGCCGACCTCGACGGTCGTCTCGGCGTGGCGAGCGGCGTTGTCGAGCAGGTGGGTGACCACCCGGGAGACAGCCTCGGGGGTCGCCACGATGCGTCCGGCCGACACCGCCCGGGTATCGATCGGAAGGCGGCGCCGGCGCCCGGCCTCGGCCAAGACGATGTCGTCGACGTCGAGCTCTCCGGCCGATCCGGCCCCCTGACGCTCCTCGCCGCGGGCCAGCACGAGCAGATCCTCGACGATGCGCTGGAGTCGATGGCTCTCCGCCAAGACGCCGTCGGCGAGCGCGTCGACCGTGGTTCCCTCCGGCGCCCGCTTGGCGACCTCGGCCTCGCTGCGCAACACCGCCACCGGCGAACGGAGTTCGTGGCTCGCGTCGGACACGAATCGACGCAGTCGGGTGTCGTCGACCTCGAGCCGGTCGAGCATCGAGTTCATCGTCGCCGCCAGCTCCGCGATCTCGTCGCCGGTGCCCGGCTCGGGAACCCGCTCGTGGAGATTGCCCGATGAGATCGCCCCGACCCGATTGGTGATGGCATGCACCGGCCGCAGGGCGCGGGCCGTGAGGAACCAGGCGATGAAGCCAGCTGCCACCACGAGGATCGGCACACCGGCCCACAGGATCGACGCGATGCGATCGACCCCGCGAACGATGTCGCCGGCATCGGTGAACACCACGTAGGTGCGGCCATCGACCTCTCGGGTGCCGAACACCAGATCATCGCCCGACGACGTCTTGGCCTCGGCGAGGAGTTGGTCGATCTCGTTGTCGGTCACGTCCTCGTCCTCGCCGAAGAGCTCCTCGAAGTCGAACTCGAACGTCGAGAACGCCAGCGCGTCGAGCGACGACTGGGTGACCAACACGACGTCGAGGTCGACATCGGCGAGCGACACCGTGCCGACGATCTCCTTGTCCTCGGTGTCGTAGATCGCAACGGCTCCGAAGTAGGTCAAAACCGCGAGTTCGTCATCTCCGACCTCCTCGACCAGCGCCGACATCTGGCCGGCCGACTCGATCTCGGCCAGGCCGGCAGCCAGGTTGGCGAGTTCGTTCTCGACTGCCTCCTCGGCGATCACGACGCCCTCGATCACCACGACGCCATCGGCCAGGTCATCGAGCTCGAAGTCCTCCTCGTCGAACTCGTCGAGATCCTCGAGCTCCTCGACGTCGAATCCGGACTCGAAGCCGAACGCCGAGAGTTCCTCGACCTGCTGAAGCTGCTCGACGCCGGCGGCGTCGAGTTCGTCGGCGATCAACTGATCCTCGACCGCAGCGACCCCGAACGTGGCGGCGACGACACCGAGCGCCAGCACCGCGAGCACCACCAGGGCGGTGATCCGCGATCGAACCGACCACGCAGTCACGGGCCCACGACCTGATAGCCGTGGCCCCGAACGGTCTTGACCGTCGTGACCCCGAAGGGCTTGTCGACCTTGCGCCGCAGATACCCCACGTAGACCTCGACGATGTTCGGGTCGCCGTCGAAGTCGATGCCCCACACCTCGTCGATCAGCTCCTGCTTCGGGGTGACCTCGGGATGGCGTCGCATCAACGTCTCCAGCACGGCGAACTCCCGGGGGGTGAGATCGATGGCGGTGTCGCCTCGGGCACAGCGACGAGACCCGGGATCCAGGGTGAGGTCGGCGACGATGTGGACCATGGTCGGGGCCGCGGTGGCTCCACGCCGGGCGAGCGCCCGCAGCCGGGCGGTCAACACGACGTGGGAGAACGGCTTGCGCAGATAGTCGTCGGCTCCGAGTTCGAGTCCCTCAGCCTCGTCGTACTCGCCGTCCTTGGCGGTGAGCATCAGGATCGGCGTCCAGTTGTCCTCGTCGCGCAGGGTGCGGCAGACCTCGTAGCCGTTCATCCCCGGCAGCATGATGTCGAGCACGATCGCCGCGTAGTGCCCCTCGCGGGCCCGCCAGAGCCCGTCGTGGCCGTCGTGGACGACGTCGACGTCGAACCCGTCGGCCTCCAGGCCGCGGGCGATCGACGCCGCCAGTCTCACTTCGTCGTCGACGACGAGGATCCGCATGCCCTGCAGTGTGCCAGCTCGGGCTGAGGAGAAGCTGAGAACGCTCTCAGCTGCTCTCAGACACGTCTCAGGGTCGTTCGGGCACGGTTCGGATCGTCAACCGACACACCCAACGTCACCCCGACACCACACAGAAAGCGACGACCCCATGTCCCCCACCGATCCCTTCTCCACCGAATCCCCCGAACCCACCCCCGAAACCACCCCGGCGACCGGCGCCCCGATCCGGAGCCGCCGCCGCACCGTCTTCGGTGGTGCCGTGCTCGGCGCCATGGCGTTGACCGCCTCGGTCTTCGCGGTCGGCGCTGTCGCCGGCGCTCAGGACGAGCCGGCCGTCGACGGAGACGAGCCCGCCGAGATCGATGAGATGGACCTCGAGGTCGACGAGACCGAGTTCGACGACACCGAGTTCGACGACACCGAGTTCGACGACACCGAGTTCGACGACGAGGCCTGGGCTGCGTTCGACGAGTGCATCACGGGCCAGCTCGGCGACTTCGACGAGGACGAACTCGAAAGGGAACTCACCGACGCCGACTGGGAGGCCCTCGAGCAGCAGTTCGAGGAGGCCGAGAAGGCCTGCGAAGGCGAGCTTCCCGAAGAGGTGAAGGCCGAGCTCGCGAAGTTCGAGGCCTACGACCAGTGCCTGACCGACGCCGGCCTGCCCGGTGAAGAGGCCATCGGCACGATCGTCTACATCGAGGGCGACGAGGGTGGCGAGGCCATCCAGTTCGGCGACATCGCCGGCACCGTCACCATCACCGGCGACAGCTCGGGCGTCACCGTCGCCACCGAGGGCGGCGTGACCTCCTTCGACGAGGAGGCCTTCGAGGCCGCCTTCGAGGCCTGCGACGACCTGCTCCCCGAGGATCTCCACGAGATGGACGAGGGCGAGTTCGACGACGAGGGTGACCTCGACGACGAAGACGGCGACGAGGACGCCGACAACGACGAGGACAACGACGAAGACGGCGACGAGGACGGCGACGACGAGTCCGGCGACGACGCCTGATCGTCCAGCGATCCTCCCTCACCAGTGCGACGGGCGCCCTCCGGGGCGCCCGTCACGCGTCGTCGCTGACCTGCCACACGACGACCGATTGGGGCAGGTCGTCCAGATCACCTTTGCCGGGATGCAGCGACGTGGGCTCGGTGCGTCGATGGAGCAGCCAGTGCCCCGCCGCGGCCAACTCGTCGGCTGCGGGTTCGAGCGCATCCCACACCTCGTCACGGCAGGTGATGATCACCCAGCCGCCGGGGCGCACGACGCGGAGCACCTCGGGGAACGCCTCGGGTCCGACGTGACCATGGGTGAACACCCCGGTGGCGATCACCGCGTCGACGGTGTCGTCGTCGAGCGGGATCGCGGTGAGCGTCGCTTGGACGAGTCGTTCGTACCGACCGGTCTCCCCCGCGACGGCGAGCATCCCCGCCGACAGGTCGACGCCCACGAGCGTGCCGGTCCAGCCAGCCGCGTGAAGCGCGCGGCCGACCCGCCCGGTGCCGCAGCCGGCGTCGAGCACGGTCCCGACCTGGCCGAGCGTCGACAACGCCCGCACCGCCTGCTCCGGACCGATCCAGTCCCAGTCGTCGTGGTCGGCGTCGTAGCGAGCCGCCCACCGGTCGTAGCGGTCGGCGAGCTGGCGGTCGTCGCGGGTGGCGAAGATCCAATCGAGTCGGTCGTCGCTCACGACGCGACGACGCCGTCGTCGTGGAGCGCTCCGATCTCGGTGGTGCTGAGCCCGAGAACGTCGCCGAGGATCGCCTCGGTGTGCTCCCCCAGGCGGGGCGCCGGCGTCGGCTCGACCGGCAGCATGCCGTCGAACGCGACGGGCGAGCCGGGGGTGAGGTAGGTCCCGATGCCGGGTTGCTCCACGTCGCGGAAGAGTTCGCTCTGCGTCGACACCCGCGGATCGTCGTCGACGAGTTCTTTGAACGTCTGGTAGCGGCCCCAGCAGACGCCGAGGCCGTCGAATCGGGCGGCGACCTCATCGATGCCGTGCGCGGCGATCCACGGCGCGATCGCCGCCGTGATCGCGTCACGGTGGGCGAACCGTTCGCCCTCGTCCCGGAAGCTGATGCCATGCTCGGCCTCGATGGCGGCGACGGCATCGGTCGCGTCGGTCGCGTCGAGCAGGCCGGACCACTGCTTGGGCGAGATGCCGACGGCGTAGACGACGACGCCATCGGCGGTGGTGAAGGTGGTGCCGTAGGCGCCGTAGAGATCGTTGCCGAAGCGTTCGCGTTCGGTGCCGTTGATCTGGGCCTCGGCGACGTGGCCCAGCGCGCTCACCGCGACGAAGGCCACATCGGACAACGCCAGCGACATCGACGAACCCTCGCCGGTCCGCAGACGGTGGCGGTCGGCGGCGAGCAGGCCCAGCGCCGCGGTCTGCCCGCAGACGAGATCCCATGCGGGCATGACGTGGTTGATGGGCTCGGTTCCGCCGACCGGACCGGTGGCCGTCGGGTAGCCGACCGCGCAGTTGACGGTGTAGTCGAGGGCGGTCGAACCATCGCGGTTGCCGGTGATCGCAAGCATCACCAGGTCGCGCCGTCGAGCCGACAGCTGCTCGTACGACATCCAGCCGCGCGCCGGGAAGTTCGTGAGGAAGGTGCCGGCGTCGACCACGAGATCCGACAGCAGCTCCTTGGCTCGGTCGCTGCGCAGATCGACAGCGATCGAGCGCTTGCCCTTGTTGAGCCCGGCCCAGTAGATCGACTCGCCCGCCGCGGTGAGTGGCCACCGACGGTAGTCGATGCCGCCGCCGATCTGATCGAAGCGGATCACGTCGGCGCCGAGCTGGGCGAGCGTCATGGCGCCGGATGGGGCGGCGACGAACGCCGATCCCTCGATCACCCGGAGACCGTCGAGCGGAGGTGTCTGCACGGGCCGATCCTCGCCCACGGCCCCGCCACCGGTCCACCCGGATTCGGGCGACCGAGCGGGCGAGACGGTCGCAACTATCGTCGTGATGATGGCGACCCGCACGATCTGTGCCTGGCTGCTCGTGGCCATCCTCGTGGCCGGTGCCTGCTCGAACGGTTCCGACGGTGCCGACCCGACCATCGTCGAACGACCCGACTGGGGCGAGGCGTTCGACGACGCCGGCGTCGAGGGCACCTTCGCCCTGCGAGAGATCGGGTCGGGAACGACCGAGGTGTGGGACCTCCAGCGAGCGGAGACGCCCCGCCTGCCGGCGTCGACCTTCAAGATCCTCAACTCGCTGATCGCCCTCGACGTCGGTGCGATCGCCGACGTCGACGAAACGGAGGCGTGGGACGGCGTCGATCGTGGTCTCGCCGTCTGGAATCGGGATCACAGCCTCCGCACCGGCATCGACGTCTCTGCGGTCTGGCTCTATCAACGGCTCGCCCGATCGATCGGTGGCGAAGCGATGGCGGCGGCCGTCACCGCGGCCGGCTACGGCAACGCCGACATCGGCGGCGACATCGACCGGTTCTGGCTCGACGGTGACCTGCGGATATCGCCGGTCGAGCAGCTCGACTTCCTCGAGCGACTGGTCGCCGGCGACCTGCCGTTCAACGAGACCCACATGGCGGCCGTGCTCGACATCATCGTGCGAGAGCGCACCGAGGCCTCGATCTGGCGTCACAAGACGGGCACCGCGTTCGCCACCGACCCGGTACTCGGATGGCTCGTCGGTACGACCGAGCACGACGGCCGTTCGTTCGTCTTCGCCCTGAACCTCGACCTCCCACTGGTCGACTCGGTCGGCGACGAACTCGACCCGCAGATCCGCCAACGGTTGGCGCGGCGGATCCTCGAGGACGCCGGCGCCCTTCCGCCCGCCTGAGCGACGCTCGAGTACCGAACGGGCTCGACCGTCGGCCTATCGTGGGCCGGTGCGCGGACGCAGAAGTCGGTGGGTGGGAGCGATCGTCGCGGTGTCGACGAGCGCGGCGGCCTGCAGCGGAGGCGGTGCCGACAACGGAGCGGCCATCGCGACGACCAGCACCGTGACCCTCGCACCGCCGAGCACCACGACCACCTCCACCACGTCGATCACCACGACCACCACGACCACGACGACCACGACGGTCCCGCCCGAGCTCGCCGAGAACCGCGAGGCGGTCGACCTCGGTGTCGAGGCGATGCTCGACGCGCCCCACCTCAGCTATCGGTCCGTCACCGAGAGCACCACCCAGGTCACAGGGCGCACCGGCACGCTGCTGGAGGGGACGTGGAGCTTCGAGAGCGACACGTCGGCCCTCTGGGTCGGCTTCGCGCTCGACGACCAGGCCATGAGGTTCCTCGATCTGGCCGCCCGCGACGACGAGAGCGAGCTCACGACCGAGGAATTCCGATCCGCCATGTCCGACGGCATCGCCTACGACTTCGTCGACGACGTGGTGTGGATGGAAAGTACGTCGTTCATCGGCGGTATCACGAGCGATCAGTTCCCCGAGTACGAGCTGCTGCGGTTGCAGAGTGACGCGTCGAGGACCGTGATCGAGGTCTTCGATCCGTATCGCGGGGACTGGACCGACCGACGCGACGAGCCAGACGGGACCATCAGCTACGTGGCCCGGATGGACGCCGACCGGGTGGTCCCACTGGTTGCACCGTCGTCGAGCCTGCAGAACCTCCTGAGCTCGGGATGGGACGCCATCACCGGCCAGACGGTCGAGGTTCGGGCCTTCGTCGCCCCCGATGGCCGACTCGCCGCGTTCGAGGTCGACCAGTCCGAATGGTGGCGAGCCGGCTGGGATGACGTCGGGGCCCTCGCACTGATCGGCGACGACGCCACCGTCACCTATCGGTTCGACCTCGCCTACCCGGACGAGGCGACCGTGCACGACGCACCGTGCACCGACCCGACGACGGTGGTCGAGGACGGCTTCGAGGTGCTGGAGTGCGCGTCGGGCTGATCAGCCGATCCAGTTGATCGACTGGATCTCGCTGTAGGCCTCGATCCCCCACTTGCCCCGGTCGCGGCCGACACCGGACATCTTGAAGCCACCGAACGGGGCCTCCATGTGGGGTTGGATCACGTTGAGGCCGACGTTGCCGCTCTCGAGCTGTTGCCCGATTGCGTAGGCCCGGTTGGTGTCGCCGGAGAAGACATAGCTGTAGAGGCCGTAGTCGGAGTCGTTGGCGAGGGCGACGGCGTGGTCGTCATCGTCGTAGGGCATCGCCACGATCACCGGCCCGAACGCCTCTTCGCGCACGACGTGCATGTCCGGGGTGCAGTCGGCGAGGAGGGTCGGGGCGATGTAGTAGCCGTCGAGGTCGGGGCGCTCCCCACCGACGACGAGGGTCGCGCCGGCATCGGTGCCGCTCTTGATGAACGACTCCACCCGATCGCGGTGCACCTCGGTGATGACCGGGCCGACGATCGTGCCCTCGGTGTTGGGATCCCCGACCGGCATGAAGCCGGCGAAGGTCTTGAGCGTCTCGACGAGCTGGTCGTAGACGTCCTTGTGGGCGATGACCCTGGTCGGGGCGGTGCAGATCTGACCGGAATGGAAGCCCCACACGGTGGCGATCGCCTGGGCGGCGGCGCCGATGTCGGCATCGTCGGTGACGATCGCCGCGCCCTTGCCGCCCAGCTCCATCAGGAGCCGCTTCATGGTCGTGCCGCCGTTCTCCATGATCTTGGCGCCGACACCGGTCGAACCGGTGAACGAGATCATGTCGACGTCGCGGGTGTCGACGAGGGCCGCGGGAACCTCGGGACCGGCACCGTTGACGATGTTGACGACACCGGGCGGGAAGCCGGCCGCGTCGATCGCCTCGCCGAGGAGGAAGATGCCGAGCGGATCCTGCGGCGCCGGCTTGATGATGGTCGTGCAGCCGGCGGCGAGCGCCGGGGCGATCTTGCCGGCGACGTTGGTGACCGGGAAGTTGTAGGGCGTGATGCAGGCGACGACCCCGACCGGCTGATGCTTCACCCGAGCCGACATGAGCCCGGCGGGGCCGAGGGGGCCCTTGGCGACAGGGACGGGGGCGAGGCTCTCGTCGAGATCGATCGGGTTCGAGTAGTAGCGGAAGCGGTCGACCGCCGGACCACCGACCTGCAAGGTCTCGGTGATCTTCTTCAGCGCCCCGGTCTCGGCTTGCACGGTGGGCACCCAGTCGGCCGATCGCTTCGCGACCTCGTCGGCCAGCCGCCCGATCGCCGCGCACCGCTCGGCGGGCGACGTGTTCTTCCAGGCGGGCGACGCAGCCTTGGCCGCCGCCGCAGCGTCCTGAGCCTGCTGCACGCTCGCCTCGGGTGCGTGGCCTACGACGTCGGTGGTGGCGGGATCGACGACGTCGTAGGTGCCGGCGGCGGGCTCGACCCAATCGCCGTTGATCAGCAGCTTCCAGGATTTGTCGACGTCGATCGCGCTCATGGGCCCTGACGATACGTCAGGTCGTCGCTGCGGCCGAATCTCCGGTGAGGTGGGCGAAGGGGTAGGCGTCGTCGACGAGACGGTCGATCTCGTCGACGGGCAGCGGCTTGGCGAACAAGAACCCCTGGGCGACACGACAACCGAGGCGGCGAAGGACGGCTGCCTGCTCGACCGTCTCGACCCCTTCGGCGACGACGTCGAGATCCATCGCCCGGGCCAGTGCGATCACCGCGGCGGCGAGGGACTGGTCGTCCTCGGGGCCGCCGGTCAGCTCCCACACGAGCGAGCGGTCGATCTTCACCTCGGAGATGGGGAACTTGCGGAGATACGCGACCGACGTGAAGCCGGCGCCGAAGTCGTCGACGCTGATCCCGACGCCCGTGTCGGTGAGGCGACGCAGCCGTCGAGCCACGACCTCGGGTTCTTCGATGAGCATCGTCTCGGTCAACTCGATCGTGACCTGGGCCGGGTCGACCCCACCCTCCCACGCGATCGTGCGGGTGACCTCGTCGTCGACGTCGATGCGGCCCAGCTGCCACGCACTCATGTTGGTCGAGAGCTTGAGCCGGGTTCGATTGCCGCGGATCCCGTTCCAGCGGCGGAGGTTGGCGACGCCGTCGGCCATCACCCAACTGTCGACGCGGGCGATCAGGCCCGACGCCTCGGCGACGGCGATGAACTCGCCCGGCGGCACGACACCGTGGCCGGGACGGTTCCATCGCACCAGCGCTTCCATGCCGACCATCGCCCCGGTCGTGAGATCGACCTTGGGTTGGTAAAGGCTGAAGAGTTCGTCGCGGTCGACCGCGTGCCGGAGGGCGTGTTCGAGATCGCCGCGATCCTGCGCCCGGCGCCGCAGGTCGGCGTCGGCGGTGACGACCTCGCCCTTCGCCTCGTCCTTCGCCGATCGCAGCGCGAGGTCGGCGATGTCGCGGAGATGGACCGCGGCCACGCCGGGCTCGGTGACGGCGGCGCCGACGCTGGCTCGGATCCAGACCTCGCGGCCGTCGAGGTGGAACGGCAACGAGAGCCGTTCGACGATCCGTCGCCCGGTGGCCACCACCTCGTCGAGATCGGTACAGGACGCCGAGACGGTGACGAACTCGTCGCCGGCGAGTCGGTAGACCCGCCAGCCCTCGCCACACGCGATCGCGATCCGACGAGACACGAGCACGAGCAGTTGATCGCCGGCCGCGTGACCGAGCGTGTCGTTGACCGCCTTGAAGCGATCGAGATCGATCATCAGCAGGCCGGCGTCGTCCATCACGAGCTCGGCGACGGCGTCGTCGAGGGCGGCGCGATTCGGCAGTCCGGTGAGGTGGTCGTGGGTGGCACGTCGGTGCAGGTCGGCCGCCAGCCGACGCACCTGGGTGGCGAGGTGCACGAGCCGCACCACACCGACGACGGCCACGACGACGCCGAGACGACGATCGAACTCGACCTCGGTGACCTCGGCGGCGAACACGAGCGCCGCGAACGCCGTGAGCGGCGCAAGCGTGATGATCACCGACCGGGCGGCCGGCAACTCGAGGCGGGGACGCACATCGACGCGGGCCGGGCGAGCGAGCACGGCGATCGCCGCCCCGCCGAACGTCGCCAGGAGAACGAAGTCGCTGAGCGATCCGTACTGGAGGTCACCCGAGACATAGCCGTGTGCGAACGCGTCGTCGCCGATGGCGAGTGCGACCGGCGCAGCGACGAGCACGGCCAGCCGCCGACGACTCGCCGGCTCGGCCATCGGCACCAGCACCGCCACGAAACCGAACAAGAGCGCGGCGGCGACCGAACCGGAGATCAACCCGGCCGACTCCACGCCCGACAGGGCGTCGTTGGCCGTCACCGGATCCCCGACGAGCCCCCAGGTGACGAGCAGCGCGGCCAACCCGACCCAGGCCGCGTCGAGGAACAGCGACAGCGGGGCCTGCCGGCGCACGATCGGCCAGGCGAACACGGTGATGGCGGCGATCGCGGCGATCGTCCGGACCGGGGCGAGCCAGAAACCGAACGGCACCGAGGTGACCGCCGCATCCGGGTCGACTGGGTCGATCACGTAGGAGAACTGCCACAGGATCGTCGGAACGGCGAGCAGAACCCACGCGAGCTTTGGCCGCCCACTCGACGACCGGGCGGCGACGACCAGCGCGAACAGCAGGATCAACGCGACCGCGCCGGTCGTGAACTGCGACGCGATCTCCACCGTCTCGGCGTCGGCCGCGACGAACAAGAACCCGCCCAACGCCACGAAGGCGCCCGCCAGAGCCGCCAGCAGGTTCGAGAACCCGACCGTGGATCGTTCCACCGTTTCCATCCGGGCTCCATCGGCTAACGCGCAGCCGAATTCAGTTGTTAACGTTGACTCACAAGATCCCCCTGAGGAGGAGCCATGGCAGACGCCGTCATCGTGTCCACGTCCCGTACCCCGATCGGTCGGGCCAACAAGGGCTCGCTCGTCGATGCCCGTCCCGACGACATGTCGGCCTTCATCTTGAGCGACGTGCTCGGCAAGGTCGACATGGACCCCAACGAGGTCGAAGACGTCATGTGGGGCATCGGTCAGCCCGGCGGTGAGGGTGGCTACAACATCGCCCGCGTGATCTCGGCCCAGCAGGGTCTCGATCTCCCCGGCGTCACCGTCAACCGCTACTGCTCGTCGTCGCTGCAGACGATCCGCATGGCCGCCCACGCGATCATGGCCGACGAGGGCGATTGCTTCGTCGCCGGTGGCGTGGAGACCGTCAGCCGCTACATGCACGGCGCCGCCGACACCGGCCCTCACAACGAGACCTTCGCCGCCGCGGAGGAGCGCACCAAGGAGCGCGCCGCCGGTGGCGCTCCCGCCTGGGAAGCCCCCGAGGGCGTGCCCGACATCTACATCGCGATGGGCCAGACCGCCGAGAACGTCGTGCAGGCAACCGGCATCAGCCGTGAGCGTCAAGACGAGTGGGGCGTGTCGTCGCAGAACCGCGCCGAGGCCGCCCTCGCTCGTGGTTTCTTCGAGCGTGAGATCACCCCGTACACCCTGCCCGACGGCACCGTCGTGTCCCAGGACGACGGCATCCGTGCCGGCACCACCTACGAGAAGGTGTCGACCCTCAGCCCGGTGTTTCGGCCCGACGGCACCGTCACCGCTGGCAACGCCTGCCCGCTCAACGACGGTGCGGCCGCCGTGCTCGTCATGAGCGCTGACAAGGCCAAGGCCATGGGTCTCGATCCGATCGCCCGCATCATCTCCAGCGGCGTCTCGGCGCTCAACCCCGAGATCATGGGCCTTGGCCCGATCGACGCCTGCAAGCAGGCGATGGCCCGCGCCGGCATGAGCATCGGCGACATCGACCACGTCGAGATCAACGAGGCGTTCGCCGTCCAGGTCCTCGGCTCGGCCGACGAGCTCGGCATCGACCTCGACAAGCTCAACCCCAACGGCGGCGCGATCGCCCTCGGTCACCCCTTCGGCATGACCGGCGCCCGCATCATGACCACCCTGCTCAACGGCATGGAGGACTCCGGCGCCACGATCGGCATGGAGTCGATGTGCGTCGGCGGCGGCCAGGGCATGGCGATGATCGTCGAGCGCCTCAACTAAGCAGCCTCGTCGCTCGGCCCGAGGCCGAGAGCGGTACATCTACTTAATCTCGGCCCGGGCTTCGGCCCGGGCCGATTCGCGTTCGGCCTACGATCCACCCATGCCGTTCGACTTCCATCCGCTGGAGACGGGGTACGTCGCACGCTCAACGGTCACGCCCACTTCGACGGGACCGCACAGTGGATCATCATCGACATCCGTGACGTCGACATGGACTCCGCTCGTGCGGTTGCGAACGACGCTGCGAACGTCCGCCACATGACCCGGTCGGCTCGTCAGGTGGGTCGCGACACGTGACGCACCCCACGCCGGCTGAGCCGGCGGCAGGTCAGCCCAGCGCGGCGATGACATCGTCGGGGGCCTGGACGAGTTCGATCAGCACGCCTTGGCCCGACAGCGGGAACTCGTCGTTGCCCTTGGGGTGCACGAACACGATGTCGTGACCGGCCGCACCGGGACGGATACCGCCCGGGGTGAAGCGCATGCCCTGCTCGGTGAGCCACTCGACGGCGGCCGGCAGATCGTCGACCCACAGGCCGACGTGGTTGAGCGACGGGTCGTGCACCTTCGGCCGCGACTCGGGATCGAGCGGCTGCATCAGGTCGACCTCGACGGCGTGAGCGCCAAAGCCGAGCCGGAGGATGTCCTCCTGCACGTTCTCGGACTCGCTCGTGTAGTCGCCGACCTTCTCGACGCCGAGCGTGTCGACCCACAGGCGGCTCAGGGCACCGAGGTCGAGACCACCGATGGCGATCTGCTGGAGGCCGAGGACTCGGAAGGGACGGTCGGTACTCATGGCGGTTCACCGTAGCCACCGAGGCGTACGCCCGAGCTTCACAGAAGCTTGACAATCGGCGCGGTCGACGCTTCACGGGCGCTCAGGAGGATGAGTCCACTCCCCCAGCGGGAGAACCGAATCCCCCACAGAAACAGAGAGACCAGTGCCCAGCACCCTTGCCACCCTGAACACCATCGCCGCCGAGGGCGGCACCTTCGCCAGCCACCGAGGCGGCGATCACGACGGCGGACGCTTCTTCTTCCTCCTGCTGCTGCTCGCCCTGATCGGTGGAGGCGTCTACCTGTGGCGTCGGCGCCGCAACGGAGGCAGCGCGGCCGTCGTTCCGAC
>JBCBYI010000003.1:0-43960 GCA_039815945.1 Actinomycetota bacterium
GTGGCACCGCTCGAGCGGTGACCGCCCGTCAGCCCAGGACGACGGCGAGGCTGACCACCAGGACCGCACCGAGCACGCCGATGAGCGGCCCCAGGGGCCCCAGCGCGTTGAGGCGCCGACGCTCGGTGAAGTCGATGGGTTCGGGACTGAAGTCGATCCACTCGCTCATGCCCGAAGGACGCCACGCGCCGCACAGAAGTCGCGAACCCGTCATGATGATCGAGTGACCGAGTCCCGCCCCTCCCCGTCTCGCCCCAGCCCCGTGCCGTCCGGCGACGCGCTTCCGTCGCACAAGCGTCCCTACGACGACACCCCGGTGCACACCGCGGACCTGCCGCCGCTACCGATCCGGGACCGAAACATCCCGGCCGAGGCGTGGATCGAGGCACCGGAGGAGCTGCTGCGTTCCGGGGACGACATCGGCAATCCGCGCATCGCGTACAAGCGACGCATCGGGCCGTGGCTGCTGTGGCGAGCCGGGCCGGCCCGCAAGGCGAACGCCCGCTACGTCGCGATCCGCGAGGACGACCTCACCCGCATCCTGACGTTCCGCCTGTTCGAGGACGGCACCGGCGAAGGTCTGGGGGCGACCGGGTCACCGCACGAGCGCTTCCGGACCTGGAAGGAAGACCTGCTCCAGGCGGACTGAAACCGCAGAACCGGCCACGGGCCACGCACTAGCGTGGGACGCCGTGACCAGCGGCGGCGACGAGGGACGACACCCCGACCACGAGTCGGAGCAGGCCTACCTCGAACGCGCCCGTGCGGCCCTGCTGGCGATGGTCGAACGAAGCGAACGGGCGGTCGAGTTCGCCGATCAACGGGTCCGCGACGAGGACAGCGTCGACGCCAAGATCGCCAAGGCGAAGCTCGTCGATCGTCGAGCGGCCGTCGACGTGGGCGACGTCGCCCTGTGCTTCGGGCGCATCGACGAAGATCCGATCATCACCGACGGCGATCAGTGGTACGTCGGACGGCGCCACATCGAGGACGCCGACGGCACGCCGGTGATCGTCGATTGGCGGGCACCGGTGGCCGTTCCCTTCTACCGGGCCACCGCGGCCGACGCGTTCAGCCTGGCCCGCCGCCGCCGCTTCGTGACCGAGGTCGACGACCTACTGGCGATCTTCGACGAACAACTCGACGATCCCGAGTCGATCACTGCCGCAGGCATCCCCGATCCGGTGCTGGCCGAGATCGAGCGAGGCCGCACCGGCGAGATGTCCGACATCGTCGCGACGATCGCGGCGGAACAGGACGAGATCATCCGAGCCCCGCTCGACGAGTGCCTGCTCGTCCAGGGTGGCCCCGGCACCGGCAAGACCGCCGTCGGCCTGCACCGGGCGGCCTTCCTGCTCTTCGAGCATCGCCAGGCCCTCTCCCAGAGCCAGGTCCTGGTGATCGGCCCGAATCGCGTCTTCCTCCGCTACGTCAGCAACGTCTTGCCCTCGCTCGGCGAGACCGCCGTGAGCCAGGCGACGATCACCTCCCTGCTCAGCGCCCGGGTGCGGGTCCGTTCCGAAGAACCGCCCGAGATCGCGGAACTGAAGGGGCGGGCGGTGATGGCCGACGTCCTCCGACGGCTCGCCGACGCCCGGATCAAGGTGCCGACCGACGAGGTCTCGGTCGGGCTCGGGGTCCGCAAGATCCGCTACGCCCCCGACACGGTCGAGGCCGCGATCAAGACCGCCCGGGCCAACAACCTGCCCCTCAACGACGCCAAGAGCGTCTTCACCGAGGTCCTGCTGCGCGAAGCCCGCCAGCAGCTCCTCGACCGCGACGTCGCCCAGGAAGACCTCGCCCTGCTCCTCCCGGAGCTGCGACGCTCGGCCGACTTCGGCAAGCTCGTCGACAAGGTCTGGCCGTCGCTCTCCGGCGCCCAGCTCGTGCGCTCGCTGCTCGGCAGTCCCGCCAATCGCACGCGAGCGATCGACGGCCTGCTCTCGCCTGACGACGCCGAGCTTCTGCAGCGGTCGTCGGCCAAGAAGGTCGGCGACGAGCCGTGGACCGAGGCCGACCTGGCCCTGCTCGACGAGGCCAACGCACTCACCACAGGTGTCGGCCGCCAATACGGCCATGTCGTGATCGACGAAGCCCAGGATCTCTCGTCGATGGCGCTGCGCGCCGCCGGCCGCCGGGCCGCCGGCGGCTCGATGACGATCCTCGGCGACATCGCCCAGGCCACCGGCATCGGCGCCCAGCCGTCGTGGGGCGCCGTCACCACGTCACTCGGTATCGACTCGTCGATGGTGCGGCGGCGAGAGCTGACGGTCGGCTACCGCGTGCCCGGCCCAATCCTCGACTACGCCAACCGGCTGCTCCCCGTCACCGCACCCGACATCACGCCCTCGACCTCTATCCGGGCCCGCGGGCTCGGCCCGGAGCACCACGAGGTCGCCGAGGCCGCCATCGCGTCGACGGTCGCCGAGCTGGCGTCGGGCCTCGGGCAGGACTGGTCGACCGTCGGCGTGGTCTGCCCCGAGCCCCGCTTCGACGACGTCCTGACGGCGCTGCGCGACGCCGGCCTCGATGCCGGCGACACCCGCCGTGTCCTCGAACTCGACCAGGCGATCTCGGTCGTCACCCCACCGACCGCGAAGGGACTCGAGTTCGACGTCACGATCGTCGTCGAGCCCGCCGACTTCGTCGATCTGCCCAACGGGCTGCGGCTCCTGTACGTGGCGCTCACCCGCTGCGTGCAGCGACTCCTCGTCGTGCGATCCGCACCGATGCCGGCGCCGCTCGCCTAGCACTATTCTCATTGTGGAGCGAACATATGTTCGTGTACACTGTGGGGATGTTGGCGGGAATGATCGAGGAGTTGCAGGCGGTCGACGTCGACGCCATGACGCGCCCTCGCCTCGAAGCTGTCATCGCCGAGTTGCAGGCGCTGGAATCCGCAGCGACGTCTCGTCGCATGGCGGCGATGGCCGCGCTTGATTCGTTGGGTGACGGTGGCCGGTCGTCGGCATCGGTTGCCAGGTCCGATGGCAAGGCGTCCGCGAAGAAGGCCCGGTCAGAGCAGCAGACGGCGTCGGCGTTGTCGAAGATGCCCAAGACCCGTCGACAGTTGGATCAGGGTTCGATCACGCCCGAGCACGCAAAAGCGGCTGCGGATGCGGCGAATCGGTGTGGTGATCCGGGCAAGGCCGATGACGAACTGTCGGATCGTAGTGATGTGCCCGCTGATCTGTTCGCGAAACGATCGAAGGACTGGGCTGACGATCACAACACCCAGGCCGAGATCGACGCTCGTGCGAAACGCCAGCATCGCGACCGCCGCGCCAGCTTCGGACGAAGCAGTGACGACGGGTCATGGGTGCTGTTCGCCAGAGGCACCACCGCCGACGGCCGCGAACTCCAAGGACTCATCGACGCCGAAACCGACCGGCTGTTCCGCGACGACGGCGGCCGCGACAACCCGACCCGTCACCGAACCGACGATCAACGACGTTTCGACGCCTTGGCCAACCTGATCCGCCGAGGTGCCGGCCACGAGGCTCGACCCGGCAAACGGCCCCACCCGAAATACCAAGGCATCGTCACCATCCCGCTGTCGGCCTATCTCAACCCCGACGAGGCCGAAGGAACACTGGTCGGGTCGGGGCCGTTGCCCCGAGCGATCGTGCAACGGATCCTGTGCGACGGCGAGTTGATGCCATTGATCGTCGACGACCACGGCCAACCACTCTTCGCTGGCCGCACGATCCGCACCGCCAACGACGCCCAATGGAAAGCCCTGACCGTGCGCAACGGCGGCTGTGTTGTGTGCGGGGCTGACCCGTCACGCTGCGAAGCACACCACCTGATCTGGTGGGAACGCTCCGGCGGCACCGACATCACCAACCTCGTGCTGCTGTGCACGCATCACCACCACGAACTCCACGACCACGACCTCCTCCTCTCCCGCACCAACGGCGAATGGCGGCTCACACCCCGAGCCGGACCCCGTCCCCACCCGACCACGAGAACACCCCGACCGAACCAACGATCCCGCCGAAACAGACAACGACGCACCGCGCCCGCACGCGCCCCGACCTGAGACACCTTCGAGGTGACGACAGCGGGCGTGGCCGTTGCCCGCTGTCGTCGTGCGTCAGCGGGGGCTACGTTCACGCGATGAGCGATACGCCGTGGACCGGAGACGTGGTTGGCCTCGTGGAGGCCTTCCGAGCAGGTGAACGCAGCCCGAGCGAGGAGCTCGAGGCCACCCTCGCGGCGGTCGAGGCGAGCGATCTCAACGCGGTCTGCCACGTCGACACCGACGCCGCCCGCGCCGCGGCGGCGAACGCCGACGTCTCGTTGCCGTTCGGCGGCGTGCCGCTGGCGGTGAAGGAACTCCTGGCGGTCGGCGGCTGGCCGGCATCGCTCGGATCCCTGCCCCTGGCCGACGAGGTCTTCGACGCCGACGGCATCTCGGTCGAGCGGCTCAAGGCCGCCGGTGCCATCGCCGCCGTGCAGACCACGTCGAGCGAGTTCGGCGCCACCAACCAGACCACCACCAAGATCCACGGCGCCACCCGCAACCCGTGGAACCTCGAACGCACGCCCGGCGGCAGCTCGGGTGGCTCGGCCGCCGGCGTGGCCGGTGGCCTGTTCGCGCTGGCCACGGCAAGCGACGGCGGCGGCTCGATTCGCATCCCGGCCGGCTTCTGCGGGCTCATCGGCCTGAAGTCGACCTTTGGCCGAATCCCGCGCGGGCCGGGGTCGATTCTCGGCAACGCGACCTCCGTCGAGGGCTCGGTCAGCCGCAGCACCCGCGACGCCGCCCGCTACCTCGACGTCACCAATGGCTTCGACGCCCGAGATCCCCGCGGGCTGCCCCGGATCGAGGGCTACGAGGCCGGCCTCGGAAGCCACGCCGACGAGATCCGGTCGCTGCGGGTCGCAGTGATCCCCGACCTCAGCTGCGCCGTCGTCGGTCCCGAGACCGAGGAACTCATCGCCGCCGCCGCTGAGGAGCTCATCGCGCTCTCCGGCATGCAGCGGGTCGAGATCGATCTCCGCTTGCCCAAGATCATGGGGGTGTGGGGTGCCACCGGCGGCGTCGGCATTCGCATTTCACTCGGCGACCGGTGGCCCGAGTGTGCCCCCGATCTCGGCGGCGTCGAGCGGGCGGGCCAACACGCCGCCGACACCGGCTTCACGATCGACGCCATGGCCCGGGCCGAGAGCCGTCGAGCGGAGTTCAACTCCGCCATGGCCGCCATGTTCGACGACGTCGACATCGTGCTCGCCGCCACCAACCCGTCGACCGCGTTCGACGCCGACGGCCGGCTGCCCGGCGTGTTCGAGGGCCGCGAGTCCAACCCCGGCAACAACGGTGCGCTGACCGCCCCGTCGAACATCTACGGCAACCCAGCGATCGCCCTGCCAGCGGGCCTGGCGAGCGACGGTTTGCCCGTCAGCCTCCAGGTCCTGGCGCCGCATTTCCGCGAGGATCTCCTGCTCGATCTGTCTCACATCTGGGAGCGCGAGCACCCGGTCGAACTCGCTCCCTGAGGCGTCGGTCACCCCGAGACGAATTAGCACTACCGGCGTAGTGCTAACCCTGACTGGTGCCGTAGACTTTCGGATATGTCCGCTCCCCTGTTCGAGATCGAAGGGCTCCACGCCGCCACCACCGAGGGCGGAGTCGAGATCCTCAACGGCGTCGATCTGACCGTCGCCGAAGGCGAAGTCCACGCCCTGATGGGCCCGAACGGCTCCGGCAAGTCCACGCTCGCCAGCGTGCTGCTCGGCAGCCCCGAGTACGAGGTCACCGCCGGCTCGATCAAGTTCCGCGGCGAGGACATCACCGAGTGGGATCCCGACATCCGGGGCAAGGCCGGCATCTTCCTCGCCTTCCAGTACCCCCAGGAGATCCCCGGCGTCTCGGTGATCAACTTCTTGCGCCAGGCACTGTCGGCCCGCAAGGGCATCGACCTTTCGGTCCTCGAGCTCCGCCTCGCGATCATGGAGTGGATGGAGCGCCTCGAGATGGATCCGTCGTTCGGTGAGCGCTACCTCAACGAGGGCTTCTCCGGCGGCGAGAAGAAGCGCAACGAGATCCTCCAGATGGCGATCCTCGAGCCGGAGATGGCGATCATGGACGAGACCGACTCCGGCCTCGACATCGACGCTCTGCGCGTGGTCGCCAGCGGTGTCCGCGAGGTCCGCAAGGACCGCCCCGAGATGGGCGCCCTCGTCATCACCCACTACCAGCGTCTGCTCGACGAGCTGAACCCCGACAAGGTGAGCATCATCGTCGACGGCAAGGTGATCGAGTCCGGCGGCATGGAGCTCGCCGAAGAACTCGAACGCGACGGCTACGTCCGGTTCGGAGTCTGATCATGAGCGGTATCCCCGCCGACATCAAGAAGGACTTCCCGGTTCTGCAACAGCAGGTCCACGACAAGCCCCTGATCTATCTCGACTCGGGCAACACGTCGCAGAAGCCGCAGGCCGTCATCGACGCGATGAGCGACTACTACGAGACCACCAACGCGAATGTGCACCGGGGTTCGTACGATCTCGCTGTTCGCGCCACCGACGCGCTCGAGGGCGCTCGGTCCAAGGTCGCCCGCTTCATCAACGCCCCGGCCATCAACGAGGTCGTGTTCACCAAGAACGCCACCGAGGCCTTCAACCTGCTCGCCCGCTCGTGGGGTGCCACCAACCTCGGGCCCGGCGATGCCGTCGTGATCTCCGAGATGGAGCATCACGCCAACATCGTGCCGTGGCACATGCTGGCGGCCGAGAAGGGCTTCGAGCTGCGCTGGATCCCTGTCACCTCCGACGGCCATCTCGACCTCAGCGATCTCGACACCTTCCTCGACGGCGCCAAACTGGTGTCGGTCACCGCCATGTCGAACGTGCTCGGCACCCTCAACGACATTCCTCGGCTGGCCGAGGCCGCCCACGCCGTGGGTGCGCTCCTCGCCGTCGACGGAAGCCAGTACGTGCCCCACGTCCCCACCGATGTGCAGGCGATGGGCGCCGACTTCCTCATCTTCACCGGCCACAAGATGCTCGGCCCGATGGGCATCGGCGTCCTGTGGGCCCACGCCGAACTCCTCGAGGCGATGCCGCCGTTCCTCGGCGGTGGCGAGATGATCCTCAACGTCACCAAGGAAGGCTTCACCACCACGGAGATCCCGTGGAAGTTCGAAGCCGGCACCCCGATGGTGGCCGAAGCGGTCGGCCTCGGTGCCGCCATCGACTACCTCGCTGAGCTCGGGATGGACAACGTCCGGGCCCACGAGATCGAGCTCACCGACTACGCCCTGCGCACCCTCAACGAGCGCTACGGCGACCGCATCGTGATCCACGGTCCGCAGGTCGCCACCGAGCGCGGCGGCGTGCTGTCGTTCGTCTACGGCGATCCCGACATGCGGGTTCACCCCCACGACATCGCCCAAGTGCTCGACCAGGCCGGCGTGTGCGTGCGGGCCGGCCACCACTGCGCCAAGCCACTGCTCCAAACCATGAAGGTGCCCGCCACCAGTCGGGCGTCGGTCTACGTCTACAACGACGAGTCCGACATCGACGCCCTCGCCGACGCGCTCGAGGCCAGCGGCGACATCTTCGCTTTCTAGGCCCCCACTCATAGGATTCAGTGCGATGCCCGGACTCGACGACCTCTACCGCGAAGTCATCCTCGACCACTACCGCTCGCCCCGGAACCAGGGTGAGCTCGAGACCCCGCCCGCCGTGCGCACCGAGGGATTCAACCCTCTGTGCGGCGACGAGGTGATCGTCTACATCGACGTCGACGACGACAACGTCATCACCGACGTCGCCATCGGTGGCCAGGGCTGCTCGATCAGCCAGGCCTCGGCCTCGATGATGTCGGCTGCGATCAAGGGCAAGTCGGTGACCGAAGCCCGTCGGTTCATCGCCGCGTTCAAGGGTCTGATGAGCATCCACGAGGGCGAACTCGGTGGCGACGGCTCCGAAGCCGAGATGGGCATCGACGCCATCGCGGCCGGTGACGAGGGTGGGCCGGCGATCAAGCTCGGCGACCTCGAGGCGCTCAAGGGCGTCGTGAAGTTCCCGGTGCGCATCAAGTGCGCGACTTTGAGCTGGAACACGCTCGCCCAGGCACTCGACCAGGCCGCCGCCGACGCCTGACCCCGCTTCGGGTCCTCGTCGGCGCGTGGGCGATCTCGGTCGGCGTGGCCCAGCGGCACCGACTCGGCGGACCGATCGACCCGGCCCTCGACGGGTCCATCGCCGACCCCTGATCGCCGACTGCTAGCGTCGGCCGCCATGTCAGACACGCCGCAGCCGGGTTGGTACGACGACCCCGAGAACCCCTCGCAGTACCGGTACTGGGACGGCGCCGAGTGGACGACCCACCGATCACCGAAAGAGACCCCGCCGCCGCCCGGGATGACCAGCGCCGGTGTTCCGACCTCGGCGACCGAGGCCGTCTCGGCGGCCTTCACCCTCTTCGGACAGCACTGGGTGAGCCTCCTCGGCCTGGCCGCGATCGCCCTCGCCGGGTTCGTTGCCTCCATCGCCGTCGTCGTCGGTGGCGTCTTCCTCTCGCTCGACGACGCCGAGGATCTCTTCGGCGAGGAGGTGAGCGAGTTCGTCTTCAACCCGATCGCAGTGGTGCTCTGGGTCGTTGGGGCCGTCGGCTACATCGCGGTCCTGGTGGTGATGGGGCCGGCCTTCCAGGCCCGGGTCGAAGTCGGCCGCATCGGCGGGTCGGCAACGGTCGGCGCCTGCATCGGCTACGGCGCCCGCAACTGGAAGCGCACCCTCGGACGCGGGTTCCTGTTGTGGCTGACCTATCTCGCCGCACTCCTCGTGCTGGTCCCACTCGTCTTGCTGGCGGCTGCGCTCGGCGGACTCGGGGTCTTCCTCGCGATCGTGCTCGGCCTCGCCTGGTTCGTCGCGATCGGACCGGTGGTGGCGTTGGCCGCGGCCGGGATCGCCGTCGCGCCGACGGGCACACAGGTCATCCGCCACGCGATCACGGCCGGGCGCGAGGACTGGGCGCTGGTCGCCGGCGCCTTCTACCTGATGTATCTCGTGGCCTTCTTCCTCGGGATCGTCGCGGCCGTGCTCGGCATCATCCCGATCCTCGGCATCTTCGCCAACCTCGGCATCACCTTCGTCTCCTACTCGGTCTTCTTGATCGTCCAGCACTTCCAGTGGCTGCGCTCCGACGGGGCCATCGATCCGGCCGTCGCCGAGATGGCCGGCGTCTCGGGTCCCCCGTCGAACGCATCGTGAGCGCGGTCGTCGGCCTGCAGATCGCCAAGGCCACCCGGCTCGGCATGGTTGCGGTCGACGAGGTCGAGATCGAGACCGCCGCCGGGATCGTCGGCGATCGCTACCACGGGTCGAAGCATCGCCAGGTGAGCGTGCAGTCCCTGGAGGAGTTGGCCGAAGCGGAGGCGGACTTCGGCGCATCGCTCGACCCGCTGCTGACCCGCCGCAACATCACGATCGACACCGGTCGCGTCCCCCGCACGCCCGGCCATCGCTGGCGGGTCGGTCCCGTCGAACTCGAGGTCGTTCGCGACGCCGCCCCGTGCAAGCTGCTCGACGACAACCTCGGCGTCGGCGCCCGTACCGCGATGCGTCGACGCGCCGGTGTGATCTGTCGGGTGATCGAGGGCGGCCCGCTGCGAATCGGCGACACCGTCGACTTCGGTCAGTCCTCCGACGCCGCCTGACGGATCATCACCGCGACCTCGGGTCCGACGAGCGCCTGGAGTTCGTCGGCGAGGAACTCCGCCGTCGGCTCGGTACCGACCTGGGCGTTGTCGCCCTCGGTGCAGCACCAGGCCATCGTCGCACCGGCCTCACCGCGGTCGTCGCGTCCCCATCGCCGCAGCGTCGCGGTGCCGTCGCCGTGGTGGCGGGTGATCAACGGGAGCTGCCAGCACACGTTCGGCTTGACGTCGATGGGCCGGTCGCCGTCGTGCAGGGCCTGCAGGTGCAGCGCACAACCGGGTCCGCCGGCGAAACCGGGTCGGTTGAGGAAGACGCATGCGCCGTCGACCGTGTTGGTCCGCGCCCGCCGCTCGTCTTCGTAGATGCCATGCTCGTCGGCCCAGCCCCGGTACTGCCACAGGTCGTCGTCGAGCATCGCGGCGAGCGCCGAGACGAGCATCGCCTCGTCCTCGTCGAAGAGCTCGGTACCGACCGAACAACACCCGTGGCCGAGTTCCTCCGCCGGATGATCGAGAATGCCCTGGCAGCCGTCTCCCCAGATGCACGTCCATCGCGAACCGAGGAAGCCCATGTCGACCGACCACCGCGTGCCGTCGACGGGATCGACGAAGGATTCGAACCGAGCTGCGACCACGGCTCCAGGTTAGGGCGGTACTGTCCGCTCCATGAGTGACGTCCCGGCTGGCTGGTACGACGACCCCGAGGATTCTTCTCAGTACCGCTACTGGGACGGATCTCGCTGGACCGACAACCGTTCGCCTCGCACGACCGCGCAGACCGGCCCCTCCGGTACCGACGTCGGCGGCGGCGCGCTCAGCGACGGCTGGAATCTGTTCCGCCGGAACTGGCTCGCCTTCCTCGCCATCTCGGCGGCCTCGCTCGTATTGTTCATCGTGGTGGCAGCCGTGGGGTTCGTGGCGATCAACGACGCGACCGATCCGACCCTCGTCGACATCATCGACCGGGTGACCGACGAGGACTTCGACCCGGTCGACGATCCCGCCGACGAGGCCTACGTCGAGGCGATCGAGTTCACGCCCGGCGCCGGCTTCTGGGTCCTGGTGCCGGTGCTGTTGATCCTCGTGGCGGTCCTGCAGGCGTTCATCATCGGCACCGGAGCCGTGCACGTCGCCGCCGACCATGTGGGCCGGCCTCGGGCTCTGAGCGAATCGCTCGGCGTTGCGTTCCGCCGGCTTCCCCGCTGGATCGGTGTGTACCTGCTCTGGTTCCTCGGCTACATCGCGGCGTCGATCGCGCTCACCATCGTGGTGGTCCTGCTCGCCGTGATCTCCGGCGGCCTCTTGCTGCTCCTCGCCATCCCCGGCGTGTTCGCCCTGGTGATCTGGCTCTATCCAACCCTGTTCATGATGCCCACCGCGCTGGCCGTCGGTCCCACCGACGAGCCCCCGTTCCGCACCACGTTCGCGATGATGCGCGCCGGCTGGCGGCAGATGGCGTGGCCGGTGCTGCTGGTCAACCTGGTGCTCATCGCTATCAGCATCGGACTCGGCGTGCTCGGCGTGATCCCGGTACTCGGCGTGCTCGTCTCGCTCGTCGGCAACTTCGGGATCTACGCCTACAGCACGTGTGTCAACGTCGCCCTGTGGACTCGGCTCGGGGGCCGCATCGGGGTCGACATCGGCGGCGGGGCCGCCCCCGTCAGCTGATCACCAGCTCGGCGACACGAAGGGTGAGCAGGGCCGCGACCGGCGGCCAGATCGAACGAGGGAGGGAGAACGCGACGAGCGTGGCGCCGACCACGTAGGCGAACAGCCACGAGATCTCGCCCTCGGTGAAGACGAGCATCCCCCCGTGGAAGGCGAGTGCCGCGGCGACGGCCCACCGGATCCGACCCGGCAGGAGGAACAGCACGGCGAGCGTGGCCTCGATCACGAACGCGGACCACCCGACCAGCCGATCGATGCCGGACCAGAGGTCGCGCACGGCACCGTGGATCCGGAGGTCGAGGAGGTCGTCGGTCCAGTGCTCGATGAAGGTTCCGTCGCGCCAGTCTGGATCGAACACCTTGTTGAGCGCCGCCGCGCCGTACATCACCGACAGTTGGATGCGAAGCGGCCACAGGTGGGTGCGAGGTTCGTAGAGTCCGAGCAGGACCAACACCAGCCCGGCGAGGATCCGATTGTTGGCGTACGCGCCGAGATCGACGAGCGGCCCGACGAGGATGATGGAGCCGGCCACCGCGGCGGCCGCCCGGGGCATGATCGCCAGCCAGAGGGCGACGGCGCACCCGAGATAGAGGGCGGCACCGATCAACCACACGATGCCGGGCACCTGCTCGGTCCAGTCGAGCCAGGCGAACGCAGCGACGTCGGGGTTGGGCCGGGCCAGCCCGAGGAAGCCGGGCCACAGCGGGAACAGCACCACCAAGCGGGCGGCGAGCAGGGGCCCGGCGGGAAGGTCGTCGGTCTCGACCGGCGGGGTCAGGGTGACCATGTCCACACCTCGACCGGCCCGCCGTTGGTCGACGACGAGACGGTCACGACGATGTCGTTCGTGTCGGCCTCGGCCCGTCGGACGTAGCTGTGCACGTGCGCGATGGCGCGATTCTCACGGCCATGGGCGATGTCGTCCTCGACCCACAGGCCGAGCCGGTACCGCACGACGACCTCGTCGGCGTCGAGGGTCCGACCGTCGATGTCGACCTCGATCTCGTAGAACGAGATCTGGTCGTAGGGCGCCCATGCGAGGTAGCGGGTGTCGACCGTGCGGGCGTGCGCGACGGTGAGCAGCTGGACGGCCAGGATCGACCCGACCAGGGCGAGGCGCCAGTTCGCCCGCAGCCGGCTCACCCGAGGGCGTCGACCTTCTCGACGAACGCCAGGTCGTTGCTCGAGATGCCGCCGGCATCATGATCGGTGATGGCGATCTCGACGGTGTTGTAGACGTTGCTCCACTCGGGGTGGTGGAACAGCCGTTCGGCGATCAGCGCCACGCTCGACATGAAGCCGAAGGCCTCGACGAACGACCCGAACGTGAAGGTCCGGTGGAGTCGATCGCCATGTCGGGTCCACGCAGGGTGCGCCGCGAGGACATCGTCGATCTCGGATTCGGTCAGCAGCGTGCCGGGCATGGCCCGATCATGGCACGCAACGCCGTGGTGTCACGCCAGCGGGTCGGCGAAGGGATCGTCGGGAAGGCCGACCGACGCCGCCGCCGGCGCCGGGGCGGTGACCCACCGCTCGTAGCCCGTCTCCTCGAGCTCGGTGGCGAGCTCGGGCCCGCCCGATTCCTTGATCACGCCGTCGGCGAAGACGTGCACGACGTCGGGCTTGAGCTGTTCGAAGAGCCGGCTGTAGTGGGTGATGGCGAGCACGCCGAGACCGTTCTCGTGGGTCTCTTCTTCGACCCGCTGGCTGACAAGGCGCAGGGCGTCGACGTCGAGGCCGGAGTCGAGCTCGTCGAGGATCGCGAAGGTGGGGCGCAGCACGCCGAGCTGCAACGTCTCGTTGCGCTTCTTCTCGCCACCGGAGAGGTCGACGTTGAGCGGGCGCTCGAGGAACTGGGCACCGAAACCGATGCGCTCGGCCTCGACGCGCATGCGTTCGGAGATCTCCGCGGGATCCTCGGGGGTACGCACCGACGCGGTGAGCAGGTCGCGAAGCGCGACACCGGGGACCTCGGTCGGGTACTGCATGGCGAGGAACAGGCCGGCTTCGGCCCGCTGCCAGGTCGCCTTGTCGAGCAGCTCGACGTCGTCGATGCGAACCGACCCGCCGAGGACGTCGTAGCCGGGACGACCGGCGATGACATGCGACAGCGTGGACTTGCCCGAACCGTTGGGCCCCATGACGGCGTGGACTTCGCCGGCCGGCACCTCCAGGTCGACGCCCTTCAGGATCTCGGATCCGCCGACGGCGGCGCGGAGGCCTTCGATGATCAGGGTGCTCATGCGTCCTCCTCGAGGGGGGCGAGGGTCAAGACGACGTCGCCGTCGACGACGGCGACCTCATAGGTGGGAACGGGGCGGATGGCGGGCAGGGTGAGCGCCTCGCCGGTGCGCAGGTCGAACGAGGCGCCGTGCTTCGGGCACTCGACGGCACAATCGTCGGCCTCGACGAAACCGCCGGACAGGGAGACGTCGGCGTGGCTGCAGGTGTCGCTCAGGGCGTAGACGTCGTCGTCGATGCGCACGAGGAGGATGTCGCGATCGTCGATCGTGACCTTCTGGGCCGCGCCGGACTCCATCGAGTCGAGCGAGAAGAGGGTGTAGGCGGTCATACGGTCTGCAACTCCGACTCCGGCGCAGCGTCGAGTTCGCGCTGGCGGGCGAGCTTGGCCGCGATGGCGGACTTGAGCGCGGGGACGGCGGCCTGGACCGGCACGCCGGCGAGGACCTCGCCGAGGAAGCCGGCGACGATGAGGCGCTCGGCCTCGGCGGTCGGGACGCCGCGGGACTCGAGGTAGAACCGCTGATCCTCGTCGACCGGGCTGACGGTGGAGGCGTGGCTGCACTTCACGTCGTTGTTCTCGATCTCGAGGTTGGGCACCGACTCGGCCCAGGCGTCGTCGCTGAGCTTGAGGTTTCGGTTGGTCTGGAAGGCGTTGGTGCCGCGGGCGTCGGGGCGGACGCGGATCAGGCCGGTGTAGACGCTGCGGCTCTCGCCGGCGACGACGCCCTTGTAGAGCAGGTTCGACGTGGTGTCGGGCGCCACGTGATCCTGATAGGTGCGGAAGTCGAGGGTCTGTGCGGCCTCACCGAAGTAGACGGCGGCGAGATCGCCGTGGGCGCCTCGACCGACGAGGCGGGTGTCGGCGCGGGTGCGGGCGTAGGCGCCGCCGAACGCGGCGGTGGCCGCCGAGACGGTGGCGTCACGCTCGGCGCGGGCGAGCACACTGCCGAACTGCCAGGTCTTGGCGCCCTGCTCCTGCACCTTCAGGTACCCCAGGCGACCGGCGGCTTCGACGTCGAGTTCGACGACCGGGCAGACCAGGATGTCGTCGTCGGCCTCGCTGGTGTGGAGATCCATCACGTCGGCCTGGGCGCTCTCGGCGACCCGCACGACGAGCCGCGGGAACGCGGCACCGCCGTCACCGGCGGCGTGGTGCGTGACGACGATCGGACGCTCGACGACGACGCCCCGGGGGATGTCGATCAGCAGCGGCCAGTCCATGAAGGCGTCGTTGAGAAGGGTGAAGTAGTCGCTCGCATCGTCGGCGACTGAACCGAGACGGGCCTGACCGTTGTCGTCCTCGGCCAGCGGGCCGATGTGCACACCCTGGTCGAGGAGTTCCTGATCGACCTCGACGAACATGACTCGACCGTTGACACAGCGGATCAGGGCCGCGGGCTCGACGTCGAGGCGCGGCATCGGGGCATCGCCGAACTCGCTCGACGGGGTGTAGCGCTCGAGATCGAATGAGCCGATGAGGCTGTAGCGCCACTCCTCGGCGGAGTCGTCGGGACGCTCGGTCGACGCGAAGGTCTCGGCGGCGGCCTGACGACGAGCGACCAGCCAGTCGGGGCCGCCGAGTGCGCCGGCGGCGGTGGGGGAAAAGGCGGAGGACATCGGCATTAATCCTACCGCCGTAGTGTTAACCAACGGCGACTCGCGGGCATCGCAAGTGGCCCGCCAGGTGATGCCGTCGGCCGGCTCCCAGGTCGGCCACGGGTCCGGGTCGAGGGGCCTGCCGATCCAAGGCCGCCACGACCGGTTCCGGCGGGACGGCGACGCCGTTGACCGCGGGTGGCGTTCCCGCTGCCCGCCATCGCATCCACCAGTCACCATCGGAGTGACCACCGCGTCGGTCACCGCCCACCTGCCGAGTCATCGTCTGAGTGGGGGTGAATCCGTCGCCGGGCGCGAGAATCTGAGCGGCGTTTCGCCGCGAACGCGGTCGAGTGGTGACGAAGCCGGGAGTGGTGCCGTCAGCGACGGCCGTCGCGGTAGCGCTTGCGGAAGCGCTCGCCGAACCCCTCGCCCTTGGACTTCGGCGGCGTGGCGCCGGGGGGCGTCGAGAGGTTCGAGGTGTCGTCGCCCTTCTTGCGGCGCAGACGACCGAGCCCCTTCTTGCTGCGCTTGGCCCGCTCCACTTCGAGATCGGCGAGCGTGCCGGGCACGGCGTCGTTGATGATGTCCTCGGCGGCATCGAGCAGGGCCGCGATCGAGTCGTCGTCGCCGAGGCTCTCGGGTTCGGCCGGGGTCTCGGGCGTGACGAGGCTGCCGTAGCTCCAGTTCACGTCGGCGAGACGCCGGGTGAACTTGGGGCAGTCGTCGGGGCAGCGCCACGGAGCCTCGGGCGCCAAGTCGAGATCACACTTCCGGACGGTGTCCCCGTTGGGGTAGCTCCGGGATTCGAAGTACTTGCAGTCCTGGCGCATCGGCATGTTCCCATTGTGGCGGCTGCCGGGCCGCTGCGGGCGTCAGACGCCGGCGAGTTCGGCCAGCAGGGGCGTCAGGGTGAAGCCGTCGGCGATCTCGCCGTCGCGGATCAGCGCCGGGATGTCGTCGAGCGGGATCCACTCGATCGCCGCCGCCTCGTCGAGGTCGGTCGGGTCGCCGACGTGGGTGGCCTCGGTCGCCCGCTCGACGTGGAAGGTGAGATCGATCGAGCCGTTGGCCGGGTGCCACGAGAGAAACGGTGTGGTCGGGCCCGGCCGCCAGCCCGTCTCCTCCCGGCACTCGCGGGCGGCCGCCTCGGCGACCGTCTCGCCGGGGTCGATGCGGCCGGCGGGCAGCTCCCAGCACCAGGTGTCGGTGACGAAGCGGTGCCGCCAGATCATCAACACCTTCTCGTCGACCACGACGAGGGTGGCGGCGGCCTCGGCCGGCACCCGCACGACATGGTGTTCGAACCGCGCGCCCGACGGCGTCTCGACATCGACCAGGCGCATCGACATCCACTCGGAGTCGTAGATCGACCGCTCGCCGTGGACGGTCCACTCGCCGGGCACGGCACTCATCGCGCAGCCAACGTGTTCCAGACCGCGACCATCGTCAGCCCGTCGACGATGCGACCGGCGGCGACGAGCTCGGCGAGATCATCGAGCGGGACCCATGCGACCTCGACCGTCTCGTCGAGTTCGCTGGGGTCGCCCTGCCGTTCGGCCGAGGCCGCAGCGAAGAGCTGGAACTCCTGGTCACTCGTGCCCGACGACGGATGCCATCGGCAGCGGAACTCGACCGGGCCACACGCCCAGCCCGTCTCCTCCAGGGCTTCGCGCCGGGCCGCGTCGGCCGGGTCCTCACCCGGGTCGACGACGCCGGCCGGGATCTCCCAGCCCCAGGTGTCGGGGATCATGCGATGGCGCCAGATCATCAAGAGGGCGTCGTCGACGACGACGACGGTTCCGACGGCCGGATGCTCGAACCGGACCGCTTCGTGTTCGAAGCGGCGACCCGACGGCACCGACACGTCGACGAGGTCGAGGCCGCACCACCACGAGTGGTACACCGAACGGCTGCCGTGCACCGCCCAGACGGCCCGTTCGGGTGTCGGGGGATCGAAGGGGTCGACCATCGGGGCCACCCTAGAACGCGACTCGGCCCCGCCCCGGGGGGGGGAGGAGTGCCCTAGCCGACGCTGCCTTCCATCTGCAGCTCGATCAGGCGGGACCACTCGACCGCGTACTCCATCGGGAGGGTGCGGGTGACCGGCTCGATGAAGCCGTTGACGATCATGCCCATCGCCTGCTCCTCGGTGAGGCCACGCGACTGCAGGTAGAAGAGCTGCTCGTCGGCGACCCGGGAGACAGTGGCCTCGTGACCAATGACGGCGTCGCCCGAACCGACCTCCATGTAGGGGTAGGTGTCGGAGATCGACTCGTCGTCGAGGATGAGGGCGTCGCACTGGACGTGGGACTTGCAGCCGTAGGCGTCGTCCTCGACCCGAACGAGACCGCGGTACGAGGTGCGGCCGCCGTCCTTGGAGATCGACTTCGAGACGATCTTGGAGGTGGTCTCCGGCGCGGCGTGGATCATCTTGGCGCCGGTGTCCTGGTGCTGGTTGGGACCGGCGTAGGCGACCGAGAGCACCTCACCCGACGCCTTCGGGCCGGCGAGCACGACGGCCGGGTACTTCATGGTGAGCTTCGAGCCGATGTTGCCGTCGATCCACTCCATGTGGCCCTCGGCTTCGACGTAGGCCCGCTTGGTGACCAGGTTGAAGACGTTGTCGGACCAGTTCTGGATCGTGGTGTAGGTGACCCGAGCCGACGGCTTCACGACGATCTCCACGACGGCGGAGTGCAGCGAGTCCGACGTGTAGGTCGGGGCCGAGCAGCCCTCGATGTAGTGCACCTTCGAGCCCTCGT
Organism: Actinomycetota bacterium; assembly: GCA_039815945.1. Taxonomy (GTDB): domain Bacteria; phylum Actinomycetota; class Acidimicrobiia; order Acidimicrobiales; family Aldehydirespiratoraceae; genus UBA11606. The sequence goes on from JBCBYI010000003.1 coordinate 17,945, forward strand.
CGGCGATGATGAGGGTGCGCTCGAACTGGCCCATGTTCTCCGCGTTGATGCGGAAGTAGGCCTGCAGCGGCATCTCGACCTCGACGCCCGGCGGGACATAGATGAACGAGCCACCGGACCAGGCGGCAGAGTTGAGGGCGGAGTACTTGTTGTCGTTCGGCGGGATGATCTTGCCGAAGTAGTCCTTGACGAGCTGCGGGTACTCCTTGACCGCGGTGTCCATGTCGCAGAACAGCACGCCCTGCGCCTCAAGGTCCTCGCGGTTGCGGTGGTAGACGACCTCGGACTCGTACTGGGCGGTGACACCGGCGAGGTACTTGCGCTCGGCCTCGGGGATGCCCAGCTTCTCGTAGGTGTTCTTGATCGACTCCGGGACCTCGTCCCAGTCGTCGCTCAGATCGCCCTTGGGCTTGATGTAGTAGTAGATGTCGTCGAAGTCGAGGTCAGACGTGTCGCCACCCCAGCTCGGGCGAGGACGGCGCTCGAAGCGCTGGTGCGACTTCAGACGGAAGTCGAGCATCCAGTCGGGCTCGCCCTTGAGCCACGACATCTCTCGAAGGATGTCTTCGTTGAGGCCCTTCTTGGGCTTGAAGACGTAGTCCTCTTCGTCGGCCCAGCCGAGCTGGTACTTGCCGAGGTCGATGCCGATGTCGGTGGACGCCATGGAGGTGCCTTTCAACGAGGTGCGTGGGGGAGCCGAGGAGGCCTCCTCGGCAATTAACACTACGCAGATAGTAACAACTCAGGAGGGCTTTTCGACAGTCGGGTACAGCGATTTCAGCAGTTCCGAGGTCAGATCCCGCAGCTCGTCGGCAGTCTTGCGGTTCACCCGGGCCGAGCGGCCGTACGGGTCGGCGATCTCGTCGGGGCCGTCGCCCAGCAGATCCCCGTGCTCGCGGGCGTCGTCGGCTGCTGCGAGACGCTCGTGGGGATCCGCGATCACCGGATCGACCGCCCCGAGCGCGGCGACCGCACCCTTGAGGGTGAAGATGCCGCGGGGTCCGCAGGCCGCCGCGAGGTCACGGCCGTGGCGCCGCTCCATCGTCACGACGAGATCGGCCTCGTCGACCATCGAGGCCGTGGTCACCCGGGATCGATGGTCGGCCAGGTCGATGCCCCGCTCCCCCATCACCGTCACCATCATCGGAGAGGCCGGCTCGCCGTCGAAGAGAAAGCCCGACGACGACACCTCGACGTCGAGTCCCTGCTCGATGGCGCCGGTGCGCAACAGCGCTTCGGCCGCCGGCGAGCGACAGATGTTGGCCGTGCAGACGACCAGGACGCGCAGGGGCTCGGCCACCTCAGTCGATGCGGCGCAACTCGGTGCGGAACTGGGCGCCGCGGGTGACGTAGGCGTCGACGTTCATACGGGCGTGGAACTCGTCGAGCACGCCCTCGCGGATCTTTGCCGGCACGCCGAGCGCCATCGAGCACCGCGGGACCTCGACCCCGCCGGGCACCATCGCGGCGCCGCCCACGAGCGCGTGCTCGTGGATGATCGCATTGTGCAACACGATCGACCCGGAGCCGACGAGCGCCCAGTCGTGGACGATGCAGCCCTCGAGGTGGGCGAGGTGGCCGACGGTGACGTTGTCGCCGATCTTGGTCGGGGTGAACGCCGTGGTGTGAATCACCGCACCGTCCTGGATCGACGTGTTCTCGCCGATGGTGATCGGCCCGTCGTCGCCGCGGATCACGGCCTGGGGCCACACCGACGAGCCGGCGCCGAGCGTGACGTTGCCGATGACCGTCGCGTCGGGATGCACGTAGGCGGTCTCGTGGATCTCCGGAACCAGATCGCCGAGCGCGTAGACCGCCATCAGATCGCCTCGTACTTGCCGTAGCCGCCCTGGAAGAACAGGAGTGGCCCCTGCTCGCCGGTGACCTCGAGTTCCTTGACGAGGCCGACGACGATGTCGTGATCGCCGCCGTCGTGGATGGCGTGGATCTCACAATCGATGTAGCCGACGACGTCGGGCAGGACCGGAGCGCCGGTCGCGGCCGTGGTCCAGTCGATGCCGGCGAAGCGGTCGTCGGAGGGCATGGCGAACAGACCGCACGTGTCCTTTTGGTCCTCGCCGAGGATGTTGGCGCAGAAGGCGCCGGTCTCCTTGATCGCTTGCCAGGTGCCCGAGGTCGTGCCGGGGCAGAACATCACGAGCGGCGGGTCGAGCGACACGCTGGCGAACGACCCGATCGCCATACCGGCCGGCCCGTCGTCGGTCGCACCGGTCACGACGGTGACACCGGTCGGGAAGTGTCCGAGCACCCTGCGGAAGTCGGCCGGATCGATCGTCATTGCACACCTCGCTGCGGGCCCTCGAGCCCTCGTCTTGACCAGGCGTACGGTAGCGCCTGTGACCATGAGCACCGTGGCGCCGGTGACGGGTCCGGGCCTGGCGCAGCGCGTGGCCCGAACGTGGTCAGCCGTCGGCGGTGAGGGTGAGCTTCAGCCCCTCGGCCGCCGCGATCACCTCGAAGGGCTCGTCGGCGGCGAGTTCGGCCATTCGCGCCGCGATCTCGTCGACCATGTCGTCATCGTGGGCCGGATCGTGGTGGAACAGCACGAGGGTCTTGACCCCGGCCTGACGGGCGACCTCGACCGCGTACTCGGGGGTCGAGTGACCCCAGTCGGCCTTCACCGCGAACTCGTCCTTGGTGAATTGCGCGTCGTGGATCAACACGTCGACACCACGGCACAACTCGATCACCGACGGTGCCACGAAGGTCGGATCGTCGACCGGCTCTTGATGATCGGGGACGTAGGCGACCGAGACCCCGTTGCGGGTGACGCGAAAGCCGGTGGTGGTACCGGTGTGCGGCACCGGCTTGGCGACGACGTGGGTGTCGCCGAGTTGGAACTCGTCGTCGAAGGCGTCGGTGAAGGTGATGTCGGCCGGCAGGTGAGCCGTCTCGATCGGGAAGAACGGCGGGGCCATGAAGCGCCCGAACGACTCGCCGAAGGTCTCCCCCTCCTCACCGGGCCCGTAGACGGTGAAGCGGGTGTCGGCGAACTTCAGGGGCGTGAAGAACGGCAGGCCCTGGATGTGGTCCCAGTGCAGGTGGGTGACGAGCACGTCGACGCAGCACGGCTCATCGGCGAGCGACGCGCCGAACATGCGCAGGCCGGTGCCGCAGTCGAGCACGATCGGATCAGCGCCCTCGGCCTCGATCGAGACGCACGATGTGTTGCCGCCGTAGCGCTTGAGGGTGGGACAACAACACGGGGTCGATCCGCGGACACCGTGGAACGCGATGTTGACCGCGTGCGTGCTGTGGACCGCCTGCGTGCTCTCCCCCATGGAGAGACAACGGTAGTGAAGACGTGTCCCTCAGGTGAAGCGCGTGTGACGCATATCTCACGAACGCGTCCGGTGTGCGACGATGCACGCCATGGCCGACACCACCACCGCCAAGCCGCCGTTGCCCGACGGCCTCGTCGCAATCGTGAAGGAGGACTGCCCGACCTGTGTGCTCGTCGCACCGGTGCTGGCCGACCTCGCCGATCGAGCGTCGTTGACCGCGATCACCCAGGACAACGCGTCGTTCCCCCAGCCCGCCGAGTGGGTCGTGCACGACCACGACCTCGCGCTGTCGTGGCACCACGACATCGAGACGGTGCCGACCCTGTTGCGAGTCGTCGACGGCGAACCGACCGAACGCCTCGAGGGCTGGAAGCGCGACGACTGGGAGGCGTTTACCGGCGTCGACGCACTCGGCACCGAACTCCCGGACTGGCGGCCCGGATGCGGCTCGCTGAGCGTCGACCCCAACCGGGCCGACGAGCTCGCGGTGCGCTTCTCCGGTTCGGCGATGAGCAGCCGCCGGATCGAGATCGCCGCCCTCGAAGACGAGTGGGAAGCGATGTATGACCGCGACTGGTCCGACGGGCTGCCCGTCGTTCCGCCCACCGAAGCTCGGGTCCTGCGGATGCTCGAGGGCACGACCCGCGACCCCGACGAGGTGGTGGCCGTCGTTCCGCCCGATCTGGTCGACGTCACGGTCGAGAAGATCGCGATCAATGCGGTGATGGCCGGGTGCAAGCCCGAGTACCTGCCGGTGGTGATCGCCGCGGTCGAGGCGATCTGCACCGACGACTTCAACATGCACGGCGTGCTCGCCACGACGATGGACGTCGGCCCAGTGATCATCGTCAACGGCCCGATCCGCCACGAGATCGGGATGAACTCGGGCGGCAACGTGCTCGGCCAGGGCAACCGGGCCAACTCGACGATCGGCCGGGCGGTGCAGTTGGTCGTGCGCAACATCGGCGGCGGCAAGCCCGGCGGGGTCGACCGTTCGGCCCACGGCAGCCCCCACAAGATCGGACTCGCGTTCGCGGAGGATGAAGAGGGTTCGCCGTGGAGCTCGCTGGCCGAGAGCCGCGGCTTCAGCTCGGATCAGTCGACCGTCACCGTGTGGTGTGGCGGTGGCCCGCAGGTGTTCGTCGACCAGATCTCGCGCACCCCCGAATCGCTCACCAAACACTTCGCGGCGTACCTCAAGACCAACCTCACGCCCCGCATGGTGATGATGGAGACGGTGCTCGTGCTCGGGCCCGAACACATGTCGCGCTACCGCGACGCCGGATGGGATCGGGCCCGGTTCCTGTCGGAGCTCGAATCGCATCTGCAGCTCGACACCGACGACCTCGTCCGCGGTGCCGATGGGATCGACGAAGGCCTTCCCGAGGCGTGGGCCGGCAACCAGGTCGGCAAGTTCTGGCCTGGCGGCATCCATGTCGTGCATGCGGGCGGCGCGACCGGATTGTTCTCGATGGCCTTCGGTGGCTGGGTTCCGCCGCCGAAGGGTAGTGTCTGCACGACGAAGGAGATCATCCGATGAGCACCGTCCTCGATCCGACCAGCGAGTCCCGACCGGAGCAGCGCGAGCTCGTGGCGCGGCCCGAATCGCTCGACGGCCTCACCATCGGACTTCTCGACATCTCCAAGCCGCGCGGTGACGTCTTCCTCGATCGACTCGAGGAGAAGCTCACCGGGCTCGGCGCGTCGGTCAACCGCTACATGAAGCCGACCTTCGCCAAGCCGGCCCCGGTCGACATGCGCCACGAGATCGCCACGTCGTGCGACGCGGTGATCGAAGCGCTCGCTGATTGAGGCAGCTGTACGACGTGCAGTGTGCACGACATCAGCGACCTTGAACGACGCGGCATTCCCGGGGTCTTCGTGGCCTCGGAGGGCTTCATCGACGCCGCCGAGACCCAGGCGTCCGCGCTCGGTCACCCGACCGCTCGGGTCTTCACCCCCCATCCGATCCAGGACCGTACCGACGACGAGATGCGAGAGATCGCCGACGCCGCCGTCGAGGCCCTGATCGCTCGGATCACCGGCCCCCAGGACTGAGTCTCAGGGCAGCCGGAGCGACTCGCCGTCCTCGACGGCGAGTCCGTCGCGCACGAGCCCGGCGACGATCATCTCGACCCGAACCCTGTCGGGCTCGTCGACGACGACCGCGACCGTGGAGCGCTCGACCGGGCCCGAGCGCAGGGCGTCGACGAGTCGGCCTCGCAGCTGGCGATCGCTCCCCTCGAACCGGGCCTGCGGCGTCGACACCGCGGCGGAGCCGACGGCCGGGTCGTCGCCGACGCCTCGCCAGCCACACCATCGGTGAACCGGACACTCGGCGCAGGCCGGCGAGCGCTTGGTGCACACGAGCGCCCCGAGCTCCATGATCGACTGGTTCCAGTGCCACGGCTGGTCGTCGGGGGCCAGCGCGTCGGCGCGAGCCTGCGCCTGCTTGGGCGTGAGCCGCTCGCCGTCCCAACGGGCGAGGACGCGCCCGATGTTGGTGTCGACGACGGCGGCCGGGAGCTCGTGGGCGAAGGCCCGCACGGCCCGCGCCGTGTAGGGCCCGACCCCGGGGAGCGCGAGCAGGTCGCCGAGCCGCTCCGGCAGCCGACCTCCGTGCCGCTCGACCATCGCCGCCGCGGCACGATGGAGATTGAGCGGCCGCCGGTTGTAGCCCAGACCCGCCCACTCCTCCACCACGTCGCCCGCCGGTGCCGCGGCACAGTCGGCGGGTGTCGGAAATCGCTCGAGGAACCGGGGCAACCGGTCGACGACCCGGGCCACCTGTGTCTGTTGAAGCATGGTCTCCGACACCAGGATCGCCCATGGGTCGCGGGTGCGGCGCCAGGGCAGATCGCGCAGCGAACGCTCGCCCCAGCCGAGCACGGCACGGCGGCGTTCGGCGTCGTGCGGCGTGGTCGACATGGCCGCCGACTGTAGGCAACTCGGCCCCTCCGACCCTCATGCGAACCCCCTTCGGCGCCGATGGATCGTGGAGGACGGGTAGGCGGATCATGCACACCGACAACAGCAACGGCCTCTCGGCGGAGGTCTGGCGAACCTTCTTCGACACGCGTGCGCTCGGATTGATCGTGCTCGCCGTTGCGGTGCTGACGCCTGCGGTGCCCGTCGACCCCCGCGTCGCCCTCTTCGCTGTGCTCCTCGGCCTTCCGGCGACGGTGCTCTTGCGCAGCCGGATCGCCGACATCGTGCCCCGGCCGTGGATCGTCACCATCGTCGACGCGGTGCTCATCTGCGTCGCGATCTCGATCGATCCCGTCATCGCGCCGGCCGGCGGTGTGCTGTTGCTGGCGTCGGGCAGCATCACCGCAGCCGCCGGATGGCGCCCGACCGTGCTTGCCAATCTGGCGACGGCGCCGATCGTGTTCGTCGCGTTGGCGCGCTCTGCGCCCGACTCCACCGTGATGATCCTCCTTCCGTACCTCGTGTGTTCGGTGGGGGTGGCCATCTTCGTGTCCGACATCGCGTCGTCGGAGCGCGACGCCCGCCTCGATCGAGAGGCCCTGATCGACGGGCTGGACGCCGTCGTCTGGGAGGCACGCCCGTACCCGTTCGTCGAAGCCCGGTTCTCGGGCCGACTGCACGACCTGCTCGGCGTCTCGCCCGAGGCCACCGCCGGGCCCGGCCAGTGGTTGTCCCGCCTGCCGGCGCTCGACCGGGCCCGAGTGGTGGCCGAATCCCAACGCCTGATCGACACGGGCGAGGATCACGAACTCTCGTACCGGGTGCTCAACAGCGACGGCGATCTGCGTCACGTCCGCGACCGGGTGCGGGTCGAGACGGGACCCGACGGTCGGCCGGTGGCCGCTCGCGGCATCGTCGTCGACGTCACCGACGAGGTCAGCGTCCGCGAGACCAATCGCAACCTCGCCGAACTCGTCGAGCGGGTGCAGGTCGGCCTCCTCGTCGCCCGGCGCGACGCGGTCGTCGGCCCGCCGTCGTACACGACCGTGACGGTCAACCCCGCCTATGAAGCGTTGTCGGGGCTCCCGGCGACGGCGCTGATCAACACCGACGTGATCGACCCACTGCGAGGCGACGGCCGCGAGGACGTGGCAGCTCTGCTCGACGAGGTCGCGACGACCGGCACCGTGCAGCGCATGGACGAGGCCCGCGACCTGCGAGCCGACGGCCGCCGGGTGTTGTCGCTCGAAGCGTTCCCGATCAGCGAGAACCTGGTCGGCCTCAACGTCGCCGACGTCACCGAGCGGGTCACGACCGCCGAGACCTTGCGGTACCAGGCCCTCCACGATGCACTCACCGGTCTCCCCAATCGGGCCCTGCTGGAGAACCGCCTCCAGCACGCGATCACCTCCGCAAGCCGCGACGACCGCTCGGTGGGTCTGCTGCTGCTCGACCTCAACCAGTTCAAGGAGGTCAACGACACGCTTGGCCACGACGCCGGCGATCGCCTCCTGCGCATCGTCGCCGATCGCCTGCGGACCTCGATGCGGGCGATCGACACCGTCGCCCGACTCGGGGGCGACGAGTTCGCGGTGCTCTTGACCGACGATGTCTCGCCGCGCCGCACCCTGCGCGCCGCGGAGCGGGCGATGGCCTGCTTCGAGCAGCCGTTGGCGATCGACGGCATGACACTGCAGACCGGCGCCAGTCTCGGCGTGGCCATCGCCCCCGATCACGGCACCGACGCCGACGAACTTCGCAAGAACGCCGACATCGCGATGTACGTCGCCAAGCGCCGCGGCGGCGGCATCGCCGTCTACGACCCTGTGCGTGACCAGACCGACCGTGAGCGGCTCAACATCGTGAGCGAGCTGCGGCGTGCGATCGACGGGGACGAACTCACGCTTCACTATCAGCCCGCGGTCGATCTCGCGAGCGGCGGCATCCACCGGGTCGAGGCCCTGGTGCGGTGGGAGCACCCCGATCGCGGGCTCATCCCGCCGGTCGAGTTCGTCGATCTCGCCGAGGTGACGGGGCTGATCCGTCCGCTGACCCAGTGGGTGATCGACCGGGCGATGGTCGATCTCGGCGCCCTCCAGGGCGCTGGACACGAACTCGGCGTCTCGATCAACGTGTCCGTGCGCAACCTCTACGAACCGGGATTCGTCGACAGTGTCCGGCTCGCGCTCGAGCGCCACGACATCGACGGCCGCTACATCACCCTCGAACTCACCGAGACCCAGGTGATGGACGATCCGATGCTCGCCCATTCGGTGCTCGGTCGCCTGCAGACCTTCGGGGTCCGCAGCTCGGTCGACGACTTCGGCACCGGCCACTCGTCGCTGTCGAATCTGCAGAGCCTGCCGGTGTCGGAGGTGAAGATCGACAAGTCGTTCGTGCAGGACATGACCGAGAACGAGGCCGCGGCGGCGATCGTGCGGTCGATCATCTCCCTGGGGCACAACCTCGGTCTGTCGGTCGTCGCCGAGGGCGTCGAGACGAACGAGGCGATGACGAGCCTCGCGCTTCTCGACTGTGATCGGGCCCAGGGCTACCTGTTCGCCCGCCCGCTCCCGGTCGGCGAACTGCAGCGCTTCCTCGAGTTCGCTCGACACGACGCCACCCGCTGACACGCCCTAACGTCGGCGGCCATGAACGTGCCGACGCTGTCCGCCGCCACCGCCGCCGTCTCGACGATGGAGGCCGTCGTCGACGCCGCCCTCGCTCGGCTCGCGACCGTCGACGTCGACGAGCATCAGGTCGCCGCCTACGACATCGCCCACGGAGCCGCCGCGGTCACGTCGGCTCGCAACCTGTTGGTCTACGGCGGGCACGGCGAGGCCGAGGAGCGGCTCACGGTCGCGTTCGTCGCCGACGTCGCCCACGATCTCGCCACCCGGGTGCTCGGGCGCGAGGCCGACTGGGGGGTCGAACGGGGCGCGCTCGACGACGTGCACGAGTTCATGGCCGCCGGGCGGGCCCCAGAGCTGCTCGCATCGCTCGTCGACGGCGCGCCGTCGCATCTCGACGAGGACATGCAGCTGGCCGCCGACACGTTCCGGCGCTTCGCCGACGAGCAGATCGCACCGCGGGCCGAGCACGTGCACCGCACCAACGCGGACGTTCCCGAGGAGCTGATCGACGGCCTCGCCGAACTCGGCATCTTCGGCCTCTCGGCGCCGGTCGAGTACGGCGGCTTCGCCGAGGGCGGCATCAACGACTACCTCGGCATGGTCGTCGCCACCGAAGAGCTCTCCCGCGGCTCGCTCGGCATCGGCGGCTCGCTCATCACCCGTCCCGAAATCCTCACCCGCGCCCTCGTCGCCGGCGGCACCGAGGAACAGAAGCAAAACTGGTTGCCCCGGCTCGCCTCGGGTGAGGTCATGGCCGCCGTCGCCGTGACCGAACCCGACTACGGCTCCGACGTCGCCGGTATCCGCGTGACCGCGACCCCGACCGACGGTGGCTGGGTGATCAACGGCGTCAAGACGTGGTGTACCTTCGCCGGCCGGGCCGACGTGTTGATGGTGCTCGCCCGGAGCGAGCCCGGCACCATCGACCACAAGGGCCTGTCGGTCTTCATCGTCGAGAAGCCCCGCGGCGACGGCCACGGCTTCGAACATGTCCAGGACGGCGGCGGCAAGATGACCGGCCGCGCCATCGACACGCTCGGCTACCGCGGCATGCACAGCTACGAGGTCGCGCTCGAGGACTGGTTCGTGCCCGCCGAGAACCTCATCGGCGAGGACGCCGGTCGGGGCCGGGGCTTCTACTACCAGATGCAGGGATTCGAGAACGGCCGGCTCCAGACCGCCGCCCGCGCCGTCGGCGTGATGCAGGCCGCGTACGAGGAGGCCGTCGCCTACGCGAGCGATCGCGTCGTGTTCGACCAGCCGATCGCCGAGTACCAGCTCACCCAGGCGAAGCTCGGCCGCATGGCCGTCGTGATCCAGGGCGCCCGCCAACTCAGCCTCCACGTGGCAGAACTCATGGCCAAGGGCGAGGGCATGCTCGAGGCCTCGATGACGAAGGCCTACGTGTGTCGGGCCGCCGAGTGGGTCACGCGCGAGGCGATGCAGATCCACGGCGGCATGGGCTACGCCGAGGAGTACCCGGTGAGCCGCTACTTCGTCGACGCCCGCGTGCTGTCGATCTTCGAGGGCGCCGACGAGACGCTGGCGCTGAAGGTGATCATCCGTCGTCTGCTGGCGCAGCGTCAGAGCTGACGACGTCGTCCACGACGACCGACGGCTCGCCCGGGGCGAGCCCCAAGCCGATCGTGAGGCCGTCGGCCTCGCCGAGGCGGCTGCTCACGACATCGAGGGTGCGGTCGAAGGTGACGCCCATCTGCCGGTTGGTGGCATCGGGGAGGTCGGTCCGATCCGGATCGGCGACCCGGATCCGGTAGCCATCGCCCCGGTCGACCCATGTCGGGATGTAGTGCACGCCGACCGCCTCGATCCGGCCGGCGTCGTTCTCGAGCAACTCGACCGTGGCGATCATGCCGTCCTGGCTCGCGGCGACACAGCAGTTGGCCGACTGGTTCGACAAGAAGTTGCCGAGCCCGAACACCACCCACTCGTCGCCGACCTTGTCGACGGGCTGCACGACGTGGGCGTGGTGCCCGATGATCAGGTCGACATACTCGGTCGGCAGGGTGGCATCGAGCCACTCGTTCTGCGACGAGATCGGTTCGTGGCGGTATTCGGCGCCCCAGTGCATCGACACGATCACGAACTCGGCGCCCGCCTCCTTGGCGATGCGGGCCTCCTGCAGGATCGCCTCCGGCTCGATCAGATCGACGAGGTACTGCCGATCCGCTGGCATCACGAACCCGTTGAGCGAGTACGTCGCCGAGATGTGGGCGATCGTGATGTCGTTGACCTCGTAGAGCACGGGGGCGAGATCTTCTTCGACGCTGGCGGCCTGACCGGCGTAGGGCAGGCCGATCTCCTGGAGCACGGTGATGGTGTCGAGCGCACCCCGGGCGCCACGGTCGTAACTGTGGTTCGAGGCGAGCGAGCAACCGTCGTAGCCGACGTCGAGGGCGGCCTGGGCGAAGGCCCTCGGTGCGCTGAACAGCGGGTAACCCGACAGGTTGGTGTCGTCGATGGAGATCGGCGTTTCGAGATGACAGATGGCGAGATCGGCGCCCTCGATGATGGGCCGCACCTCGTCGTAGAGCGGGGCGAAATCCCACCCCTCATCGACGAAGGCGGTGCCGGCCCGCTGCACCGAGCCGTGGGGCAACAGATCGCCGGTGAACGCGAGGCGGGCGGTGCGCGGTGGCGGCAGCGTCGTGGTCGTCGTCGTGGTGGTCGTGGTCGTCGACGTGGTGGTGGAGGAAGACGTGGTCGTCGCGACCTCGGCCGCGACCTCGACGTCGGTGCCGGTCTCGGGATCGTCGTTGGTGGCGTTGAACACCGCCATCCCGGCGTAGAAGAGCACAGCTGCGCCCAGTACCGCTGCGACGCGCTGGATCACCGAAACAGCTCCGGCGCGATCGGACAGTCGATGCGGAACTTCGCCTCGGCCACCGGGATCGGACCGCCCGGCCCGATGACGCGGTCGACCAGATCGAGCGGCACGACTTCGTGGCGGTCCTCCCACGGCTCGTCGGAGACGACCATGTCGCGAAGCGGTTCCCACATGGGGGCGGGCAGGCACCGGCAGACGCCGGCGACGAGCCACACCTCGGTGCCGAGTTGCTTGGCGACGGCGGCCGCGGTGAGCGAGCCGATCGGGCAGATCGCGGCGTCGGGGCCGAGTGCGTCGGTCTCCAGCACGACGAGATCGGCATCGGCGACGGCGGAGCCGATCCCGGCCAGTGGCACGTCGACTGCGAGCCGGTCGTTGACGTCGAGGCGATGGACGAGTCCATACCCGTCACCGGTCGTGTCGGCGACGAACACTTCGACGTCGCCGCGGCCGGTCAGCGCCTGGCTCGCCAACTCCGGCGAGCTGATCACGACGATGCCGGTGTCGCCGGGCAGCGCGTGTTCGAGCTCTCGGACGGTCGTGTCCCGCTCGATGGACTCGGCTGCGTCCCAGGCCTCGTTGCCCGGATCGGCGCCGGTCAACATTCGGGCCGAGAGCCACACGAGCGGACCCGACGAGGGCCGGTGTTCGATGAGTTGGCGACACGCGAGCACGAGTTCGGCCGGGTCGTGGCTGACCGCTCCGAGGGCCATCGCGGCCTCGTGCACGAGCGAACTCGTGCCGACGTCGCCGGTTCTCGCCATGTACCGCAAACGCTCGATCGGATGCACCGCTCCGGATCGTAGTCACGGTCGACCCGATGCGAGTGACCGGAGACGCCGCGCGCTAGCGTTGCGCCTCGTGGCAACAGATCTCGACCTCGAATTGACCCCGGTTGAGGGCGAAGCACGCAAGCTCAGCAGCTTCATGACCACCTTCCCGCTGGTCCCCGTCGTGCTCGATCCCTACACCAACGAGAGCTCGTGGATCCTCGACACGGCCCGCCGAGTGCTCACCCACTTCAAGGGCGCTGGTTGTCGGCCGTGCTGGATCGTCACCTGCCCGGTCGACGACGCCAAGACCTACCTCGGCCCGTACGCCGACGAGTTCCTCACCTTCGCCGACCCCGACCGCGCCATGGCCAAGAACCTCGGCGTCGTCGAGGCCCCGGCGCTGCTCCTCGTCCGCCAGGACGGCGAAGTCATCGCCAAGGCCGAGGGTTGGAACGCCGACGAATGGCGTGAGGTCACCGAGTCGATCGCCGAACTCACCCACTGGAGCCGCCCGCCGATGCCGGCCGACGGCGACCCGGGCACCTACTCCGGCACTCCGATCTCCGCCTGATCGACGAAGCGCAACGGGCGCGTACCCGGTGCATGCTCCGGGGCTATCACCCGCTGACTCGCCTCGCAGTGACGGGTCCGGCCGTGGCAGGCCGGTTTTCGTGTCAACCGGGGTTGACGCGGCGTTCATGTTGTCAACCGGGGTTGACGCCGAATCGGCCGGCGCTCACGAGCCGGGCGCAGCGTCGTTGGCCGCCCGCCACTCGCGCCACGTGTAGCGAAGCAGCAGCGGCACGATCACGGCACAGATCAGGCCGTGGACGGCCGTGATCGTCCATTCGGCCGTGTTGTCGGACACCAGCGCCCGCTGGAGGACGGTGACCGCGAGCACGACCGGGAATGCCACCGACGCGATCACGAGGTTGCGCCTCTTCCACCCGCTCGGATCGAACGCATGGGCGAGACGATCGATCGTCTGCTCGGGCTCCTGGCTCATGCGCACGGACGGTACCGCGACGTCGAGCCGTCCGGCGTCAGCCGCCCGCCATGCCGGCTCGTTCCAGCAGGCGCTGCGGCGGGTACCGTGGCCCCATGAGCGAGTTCGCCTACTCCGACCTGCTGCCCACCGGTCCCGACACCACCGAGTACCGCCTGATCACGACCGAGGGGGTGTCGACCTTCGAGGCCGAGGGGCAGACGTTCTTGAAGGTCGAGCCGTCGGCGATCCAGGAACTCACGCGGGCGGCGATGTACGACATCTCCCACTACCTGCGCACCGAGCACCTCGAGCAGTTGGCGTCGATCCTCGACGACCCGGAAGCGTCCCCCAACGACACGTTTGTGGCCACCGAGCTGCTGCGCAACGCCAACATCGCCGCCGCCGGCGTGCTCCCGATGTGTCAGGACACCGGCACGGCGATCGTCATGGGCAAGAAGGGCGAGCGGGTCGTGACCTTCGCCGACGATGCCGAGGCGATCAGCCGCGGCGTGTTCGACACCTACACCGAAACCAACCTGCGCTACTCCCAGCTGGCGCCGCTCTCGATGTTCGAGGAGACCAACACCGGCAACAACCTGCCGGCCCAGATCGAGCTCTACACGAAGCCGGGCGACAGCTACGAGTTCCTGTTCATGGCCAAGGGCGGCGGCTCGGCCAACAAGTCGTTCTTGTTCCAGAAGACCAAGGCGCTGCTCAACGAGACCTCGATGGTCGACTTCCTCGACGAGTCGCTCCGCGCGATCGGCACCTCCGCGTGCCCGCCGTACCACCTCGCCCTCGTCGTGGGCGGCACGTCGGCGGAGTACGCGCTGAAGACCGCCAAGTACGCGTCGGCGCACTACCTCGACTCGCTGCCCACCTCGGGCGACGCCGCCACCGGCCACGGCTACCGCGACCTCGAGTGGGAGCAGAAGATCCTCGAACAGACCCGTGAGTTCGGGATCGGCGCCCAGTTCGGCGGCAAGTACTTCTGCCACGACATCCGGGTGATCCGCCTCCCCCGCCACGGCGCCTCCAACCCGGTCGCGCTCGCGGTCAGCTGCTCGGCCGACCGCCAGGCCCGCGCCAAGATCACCGCCGAAGGCGTGTTCCTCGAACAGCTCGAGACCGATCCGGCCCGGTTCCTCCCCGATGAGGCCGAGGATCAGCTGAGCGACGAGGTGATCCAGGTCGATCTCAACCAGCCGATGGACGCCATCCGAAGCCAGCTCAGCCAGTACCCGGTCAAGACCCGCCTCTCGCTCACCGGCACGCTCGTGGTCGGTCGCGACATCGCGCACGCCAAGATCAAGGACATGCTCGACGCCGGCGAGCCGATGCCGCAGTACCTGCGCGATCACGCGATCTACTACGCGGGCCCGGCCAAGACGCCCGAGGGCTACGCGTCCGGCTCGTTCGGCCCCACCACCGCTGGCCGTATGGACTCCTACGTCGAACAGTTCCAAGCCGCCGGCGGCAGCTTCGTGATGCTCGCCAAGGGCAACCGTTCCAAGCAGGTCACCGAGGCGTGCGCAACCCATGGCGGCTTCTACCTCGGCTCGATCGGGGGCCCGGCCGCCCGTCTGGCCAAGGACTCCATTCGCAACGTCGAGGTGCTCGAGTTCCCCGAGCTCGGCATGGAAGCGGTCTGGAAGATCGAGGTCGAGGACTTCCCGGCCTTCATCGTCGTGGACGACAAGGGCAACGACTTCTACGCCGAGGTCATCACCCCGGTGAAGCTCCGCTAGCCGCGGCTGATCAACCTGATCACCGGCTGCGCATCAGCGGCCCCGTGATCGTCAGCGGGTGTCGACCAGCAGGCTCTTCAGCGCCCGCCCGACCCGACCCCGATGGTCGAAGAGGGTGGCGTCGGCCTGGCCGTAGCCGTTGCCCTCGCCGCGGACCGCGGCGGTGAAGCCGAGCCACTCCCCCTCCGGCGGCCGGTGCAGCGAGATGACCAGATCCGAATTGATCGAGATCATTCGCTCGTAGTCGAGCGCGCTGCCGCCGCTCGGGATCATGTCGGCGACGGCGGCGACGAGCACGCTCGGATCGTTCGGCTCCCCCTCGACGAACGGCTTCTGCATCTTCATCCACGCCGTCACCCGGCCTTGGTCGTCCTCGGTACGTCGAAAGTCGAAGCTCGCCGCGAAGTCAAGCGGTCCGTCGAAGGTCCAGGTGATGACCGGGTGGGACTCGGGATCGCTGGGGATCTCGTCCTCGGTCAACACGGGGTTCGGCACCGACACCCCCTCGGCAATGCGGACACGCATGGCGGTGGCTCGACCGACGACCTCGTCGTCGACGACATAGCGAGCCTCGACCGCCTGGATCCGTTTGCCGTCGCGCACGATCTCGGTGTCGACCCGGGTCTCCCCCATCGGAACCCGACGGCTCATGTCGATCGCCAGCCGGGTGGTGGTCATCGGCACGGCCGACGGCACCCGCTCGACGGCACGGGCGAACACACCCGCGATGGCGCCACCGTGCTGGACGCCGGGGAACCACGGACCGACCGCCGAGGACTGAGGGAGAAGGACATCACCGCGGGGGAGGAAGATGGCGTCAGGCACCCGCTGCAGGGTATCGGCGACGCAGATGGCAACGATCGGAGAATCTCTTCGATGACTAGGACCTAGGTCCCTCTGCAGTGGCACCGGAACCTGCGAGAACTGCAAGCAGTATCCACCGCCCTTTGAGGAGGGACCCTGTCATGCAACCATCCGGCGCTCGCCTGATGCTCCAACTGACGCTCGGGAGTCTGTTCATCCTGACGCTCGGCGTCGTCGCGATCACGGCGTTCGCGATCTCCAACGACGACGCCGGAGCCGCTCCCGTGTCGTCCACCCTCGACATCAACCTTGAGGAGTTCTCCATCACCGGTGACCTGGTCGCTCCGGCCGGAGAGGTCACGCTCCTGGTCCACAACAACGGGTCGATGGATCACAACCTCGGGGTCCGTGAGCTCGATCTGCTCACCCCGAACTTCGGTTCTGGCGGAACGGTGAGCCTCGAGCTCGGCGAGCTCGCGCCGGGCGAGTACACGCTCTACTGCGAGATCGCCGGTCACGAGGCCGCTGGCATGGTCGCGACGCTCACCGTCACCGGCAGCGGCGACGACGTCGCCGCGTCGAGTGGCGGCCACGGCGGCCACGGTGGCGACATGACCGAGGAGGAATGGCAGGCCCTCGACACTGCGATGATGGAATCGATGCTGGCCTTCCCGGCCGAGACCGAGGGCAAGGGCAACCCGATCCTCGAACCGACCGAGGTCCTCGACGACGGCACCAAGGTCTTCGACCTCACCGCCGAGATCGTCGATTGGGAGGTCGAGCCGGGCGTGTTCGTTGAGGCGTGGACCTACAACGGTGTCGTTCCCGCCCCACAGATCAAGCTCGACCGAGGCGACGACATTCGAGTTCGGGTGGTCAACAACTTGCCGATGGGCACCGACATCCACTGGCACGGTGTCCACACGCCGAACGACCAGGATGGTGTGGCGCCTTACACCCAGGACCTGATCGCACCCAACGGCGGCACGTTCACCTACGAGTTCACCGCCGACACCGATGCGATCGGCATGTACCACGCCCACAACCACGCCCAGATGCAAGTGGTCAACGGCATGTTCGGCGCCATCACCATCGGCGACAACCCGATCCCCTACGGCCGCACGATCAGCGGTGTGACGATCCCCGATGAAGAGGATCTCAACGTCACCGTCGACACCCCGATGGTGCTCAACGACGCCGGCACGATCGGCCTCACCCTCAACGGCAAGAGCTTCCCGGCCACCGAGCCCTACGTGATGAACCAGGGCGAGTGGGGCCATGTCACGTACTACAACGAGGGTCTGCAGATCCACCCGATGCATCTCCACCAGTTCCCCCAGCTGGTGTACGCCAAGGACGGCATCCCCCTCGATGAGCCCTACTGGGTCGACACCATCAATGTCGCCCCTGGCGAGCGGTACAGCGTGCTGTTCCGGGCCGACGACCCCGGGGTCTGGGTCTGGCACTGCCACATCCTCACCCACGTCGAGCGCACCGACGGCATGTTCGGCATGGTGACCGCGTTCATCGTCGAGGAGACGCCCGGCTTCGACCCGAGCGACTGGCCGGTCGAACCCCACAACTGGGAGAACACCACCACCAGCCCCGACGGCCCGGTCGAGGCCGATGGCAGCCACGACCACGGCGACGGGAGCGGCACCCATAGCCACGGTGACGACGAGACCGAGGACGAAGGCGTCGAAGCCGACGTCGTCGACGAGGCGACGGTCGAGGAAGACGAGGAAGTCGCCGCATAGCAAGGGGGATGCGGTCGGCCGCTCCGGGGTGTGTCATCGTCTGCGCATGAAGGTGCGCATTGGTTACGGCCTCGGGGCGGTCCCCAGTCTCTATCCACGAGCCCGGCGCGAGATCGCCGGGCTCGGTCGCGTCGTGGACGATCTCGATCGGCTCGGCTTCGACAGTCTGTGGTTCCCGGAGCGCATCAACTCGATGCAGCTCGACCCGATCGTCGCGATGTCCTACGTCGCCGGCCGCAGCGAGCACCTGAAGTTCGGCCCCGCCGTCTCGGTCGTGCCCGGCCGCAACCCGATCCTGATGGCGAAGATGCTGGCCAGCCTTGACGTCGTCAGCGGTGGGCGCTGCCTGCCCGCCTTCGGACTCGGCATCGCCAACACCGCCGAACACCAGGCCTTCCAGGTCGATCGCAAGGACCGTGCGCCCTGGCTCAACGAAGCGATGCCGTTGATGCGGCGGCTCTGGGAGGAAGACGTCGTCGATCACGAAGGCGAGCGCTTCTCGGTGGCGGGCGCCCGGGTGCTCCCGAAGCCGATCCAGAAGCCGCTCGAGGTGTGGCTCGGTGGGCAGGCGCCCTCGGAGCTGCGCCGCACCGGTCGCCTCGCCGACGGCTGGCTCGCAAGCTTCACCACGCCCCGACACGTCGCCGAGGGCATCGAGGCGATCGAAGCCGCAGCTTCCGACGCCGGCCGCACCTTCGACGACGATCACTACGGCGTGCTCATCCCCTACATCCCGCCGGGGCTCGACTTCCCGGCCGAAGCGCTCGAACGGGTCACAGCTCGTCGCCCGGACGCGGCACCGGACGAGGTCGTCGCCACCTCCCACGAAGCGCTGCACGACATGATCGACGCCTACGTCGAGGTCGGCGCGTCGAAGTTCGTCTGCTTCCCCTTCGCCGAGCCCGAGGATTGGCACGTCGAGCTCGAGAAGCTGGCACCGATCCTCGACAAGCAGAACTGACGTCAGCGTTCGGGAACGACGATTTCGAACCCGTCGAGTTCGATCACCTCGTAGGCGATGTCGTCGTACCCGAGCCCGAACTTGTAGTCCCACGCCAGTTCGGAGCCGAGGTAGAAGACCCGGGCTTCGGTGCCGGACTCGATGACCTCGCCGTGGAGGTCGAAGTCGCGCACGAAGACCATCGGCGTGACGGTGAGATCGGTCTCGGCCGTGACCCGGTACGCCAACCAGTACTCGCCGTAGGCGTACTCGATACCGAGCTCCTGCATCGCCGTCTCGAGCGGCTCCACCTCCGGCGGGTCGAGCACGAGGTTGAACCGTTCGTCGCCGGTGCGATCGATCAGCCCCGCGACACCGAGCGTGGTGAGGACCAGGACGACCACCGGCAAGGCGACGAGCGTTCGCCGATCGAGCCCCGCAACACCGGCGGCGACGAGCGCGACCGTCGGCGCCAGCAGATAGCCGTAGCGGGGCTCTTCGACATAGTGGGTCGCCGACGCCACCGCGGCGACGATCGGATAGCCGACGAGAACCGCGAGCGGGATCCACGATCGATGCCGGAACCGGACCGCGGCGACGACCAGCCCGCCGATGATCACCACGGCGAGGGCCTGGCCGGCCACCCCGCCGTACCACTCGGCGCTGAAGATCCGCCGGAAGCCGAGCAGCATCGGGATCAACTGGCCGACGAAGCCCTCCAGGCGACCGGCGAACGTCGACTCGACCGATGGCGGCGGCTGTTCGAGCGACGGGAAGCCCCGGCTCACGTTGTAGAGCCACCACGGCAGCGAGCCCAGCACGAACGGGCCGACCGGAATCCACAGCCGGGTCCAGAGATCACGCCGCAGGACGAGACCGGCGGCGACCGCGGGCACCACGACGAACAGGGTGATCGGCGAGACCCACCAGGCGACACCCGCCGCGACCCCGACCGCCACGAGATCGCGCCGATCCTCGTCGGGGTCGGGCTCGCGATCGGTGAGACGGACGACGAACAGCACGACCGCCATCGCCACCACGACGCCGGAACCGTAGAACCCGCGGGTCTTGGTCGACCACCAGATGATCGCCGGCGACGCCACCCAGGCGGTGGCGGCGGCGACCAGGCCGACCTGGTCGTCGAAGATTCGCCGGCCGATGCGCCAGACCAGCCAGCAGGCGGCGGCATGCATCACCACCATGACCAGCTTGGCGGCGAGCACCGACGTGCCGGTGACGAAGAAGAGCGGCGCGGTGACGAGCGCGTCGAGCGACCCGCCATAGTGCTGGCCCCAGTAGAAGACCTGCGGCTCGAAGGACGTGAAGCCCTCGGCCATCAACACCACGACCGCCTCGTCGGCGTCGAGCGCTCCCGCCGGACTGGCGAGCACCCAGATGCGCAGGATCAGGCCACCGAGCGCGGCGATGATCAGCGACGGTCGCAGGGCTCGATCCACCGGGGCGACGGTAGCCGCCACGGCCCCCTAGACGGTGAGCAGCGGGAGTGATTCCGGCAACTCGTCGAAGACGCCGTCAGCCGCTCCCGGTCCGCCCAACCATTCGAGTGCCGACCGGTACACCGAGCGGGTGTCGACCGCGAGCGGCACGTCGCCGTTGTCGAGCGAACCGAGGTCGTAGCCGCCGTGGACGACGCCACCGGCGACCGACGGGCCGAAGACGAACTGCAGTCCGCCGTTGCCGTGGTCGGTGCCGCCGGATCCGTTCTCCGACACCCGCCGCCCGAACTCGCTGGTCGTCACCACCATGACCCGGTCGAGATCGCCGGAGGCTTCGAGCGCGGCGAAGAAGCGTTCGAGCCCGATGCCGATGTCGGCCAGCAGCGCGTCGTGGGAGTCGATCTGGGCTGCGTGGGTGTCGAAGCCCCTCACACCGACGGTGAGCACCCTGGTCCCGATGCCCATCTGGATGATGTTCGCGGCCGTCGCCAACAAGTCGACGGCAGTGATCCCGGCCCCTGGCGTCGCGTTGTCGTAACCGGCGAGGTCGTCGGCGCTCGCCGCGGCGAGCAGTTCCACCGCGTCGAGCGTGCCGGGGATCGCCTGTTGGGCCGCCGCGAGGGTCGGGTCGGCCACCAGCGGCGACGCAGTTGCCAGGAAGGCGTCGATCACCGCGTCGGCGTCGGTGCCCCGCTGGGTCCGCAGGTCGAAGTTGTTCGGATTGCGGATGGCGGTCGCCATCGTGGTGCTGCCGACGAGCGCAGGACTGCCGCCACCGAGGGCGATGGCTCGCAGCGGATCATCGACACCGTTGCGTTCGGCGTCGAGGGTGAGGTCGAGCCACCGTCCGAGCCATCCCGTCTGTGAGGGCGCACCCGCCACGCCCGACCACCACGTGTCCATCGCCTGGAAGTGCGAGCGCGACTGCTGGGGCATGGCGACGCCGGCCACGGCGCTCATCGTGGCGGCATCCCAGAACGGGGTGAGTCCGCCGAGCGCCGGGTGCAGGCCGTGATCGGTGCCGGCGAGGGTCACGAGTTCGGTGTCGGCGAGGGCGACCACCGGTCGGGCGTCGTGGTAGGCGCCGACGGCGGGCACGAGTGTGTTCAACGCATCGTTGCCGCCTGCCATCTCGAGCACGACCAGCACCCGGTCGGTGAGCGGCAGACGGGCGCTGGACGCTGCCGCGGCTTCGGCGACCGCTGCGGTCGTCGTCGTGATCGGGGCGGTGGTGGTCGTCGTGGTGGGCACGGCGAGCGGGGCTCGTTCGACCCCGTCACGGATCAGTGCGGCCCATGCCCCGCCGCCGAGGGCGGCGGCGCCGGCGGCACCACCGAGGAAGGTTCTGCGAGAGATCGTCATCATCGGCTCCTAGGCGATCAGCAGGTCGGGTGAGGCGAGAGCCACCGCCAGGGCGGCTTCGCCGGGGCGGTTCGACGCCGAGGCATCGAGGCCGTCGAGGGCGGCGAGGGTCGGCTCGGAGAAGCCGGCCGGCCGCAAGAGCAGGTCGGCGAGGGCGTCCCAGTCGCGTTCGCTCGCCGCGACCATCGCCGCGGCGTCGGGGGCGGTCAGTCGCGCCAGACCGGTCGAGACCGAGAAGCGGGCGGCGGTGGCCGACGACGCCAACCAGGTCGCCGCGCCGGGGTACCCGCCGACGTTGGGCGGGTTGGCGGGGTTCTGGCCGAGGAATCGCAGGGCGCCGAGCAGTGTCTCGATGTCGGCGCGCACTTCGGTGCTCTTCGCCGCCTGCAGCAACCACGGGACCGGGGCGAGCACCATCGGCGACGCCGTCCCGGCGGCGCCGGTCTCCAGCACCGCACGACCCAACGTCGCGATGTCGAGATCGGCGTCGGCGAAGGTCGCGCCGAGGTCGAAGATCGTCTGGTTGTCGACGTCGCCGAGGAAGTGACGGGCGAACTTCGACGCGATGAAGACCGGACACGCCGGGCTCGACGTCACCGCAGCGACCGTCGTATCGACATCGTGGACCCCGTCGACACCGAGCAGGCTCTGCGGCGTGTCGTCGTGGCGGATCGGCACATAGCGAACCTCCACGGTCGGTCGGCGCTGAATCGTCCAGCCGGTCAGCGCGATCGCCGCGGCCTTGACGTCGTCCTCGGTGAAGTTGTTGATGCCGACGGTGTAGAGCTCGAGCAGCTCACGTCCGTAGTTCTCGTTGGGGGCGGCCCCGGTGCTCGTGGCGCCGTCGAGGAAGATCAGCATCGCGGCGTCGGTCGTGACCTGGCGGATCAGCTCGCGGAAGTCGCCTCGCCCGAGCGATCGGCACAGATCGAGATGGTCGAGCATGGCCGGCAGGTACCGCACCACCTGGAGCGACACCGCGAAATGGTCGTGCCAGAACCACGCGAGCTGATGGTCGAACGGCCGCTCGGTGTCGGCGAGACGGGTCAACCAGCGGTCGTAGGCCTCGAAGGTCCGCGCCCGGGCCGCCTCGTTGTCGGAGCGGTCGTAGACGTACTCCCAGTCGGCCCACGGCGACGTCTCCTCGGCGATACCGGCCGCGGTCGGATCGACGAGGCGATCGATCGTCCCCTCGACGCCGAGCGACTCGAGTTCGTCGAGTTCGCCAGGGCCGAGCCCCCACGTGGCGCGGCGGGCGAGGAAGGCGACCGTCTCTCGGGTGGATTCGAACTGCATCACACCGTCACCATCGGCCACAGGTGTGAGGAATGTGTGATCGACCGCTGAGCGGCCCGCCAGGGATCAGAGCTGATCGAGCGCTTGGGCGAGATCGTCGAGGATGTCCTGCGTCGACTCGATGCCGACGCTGAGGCGCACGAGATCGGCGGGGACCTCGAGCTCGGAGCCGGCCGCCGAGGCGTGGGTCATCACGCCGGGATGCTCGATCAACGACTCGACCGCACCGAGCGACTCGGCGAGCGAGAAGACCTTCGTGGCGGTGGTGAGCCGCATGGCGGCGTCGGCGCCACCAGCGACCCGGAACGACACCATGCCGCCGAAGTTCTTCATCTGACGAGCAGCGGCCTCGTGCCCGGGGTGGTCGGCCACGCCCGGGTAGAGCACGTGGGTGACCTTGTCGTGGCCCTGGAGGAGTTCGACGACGGCCTTGGCGTTGTCGCAGTGGCGATCCATGCGCACGGCGAGGGTCTTGAGGCCTCGCAGGGTGAGGTAATTGTCGAACGGCGAGCCGACCGCCCCGATGGCGTTCTGCAGGTAGGCCAGCCGGTCGGCGAGCGCCGAGTCGTTGGTGGCGAGGAAGCCGCCGACCACGTCGGAGTGGCCGCCGCAGTACTTGGTGGTCGAGTGCACGACGACGTCGGCGCCGTGGCCGAGCGGCTGCTGGAGGTACGGCGTGGCGAACGTGTTGTCGACGACGAGCTTGGCGCCACCCTCGTGCACGATCTCGGCGATGGCCGCGATGTCGACGACGGTCAACAGCGGGTTGGTCGGCGTCTCGGCCCACACGATCTTGGTCTCGGGGCGCAAGGCGGCCTGCAGCGCCTCGGGATCGGTGAGATCGGTGGCGGTCCACTCGAACCCCATGGGGGCGAGCACGGCCGAGATCAGCCGGAACGTGCCGCCGTAGGCGTCGTTGCCGAGCACGATGTGATCGCCCGGCGACAGTGTGCGCAGCAGGGTGTCCTCTGCGGACATGCCCGAGGCGAACGCGAGGCCGTGGGCCGCCCCCTCGAGCGAGGCGAGGCACTCCTGGAGCGCCTGACGGGTGGGGTTGTTGGTGCGGGAGTACTCGTAGCCCCGGTGCACGCCGGGCTCTTCTTGCACGAAGGTGGTGGCGAGCGAGATCGGCGTGACGACCGCACCGCTCGTCGGATCGTGGCGCTGACCGGCTCGGATCGCACGGGTCTCGAAACCGAACGCCTCGGCGTCGGCGAAGATGTCATCGGCCATCGGATCAGGCTCCCTGGGCGTCGGAGAGGAAGTTGAGGACGTCGGTCGAGGAGATGACCGCACGGGGGCGGCCGCCGTCGAGCACGAGCATCGCCGAGCAGGACTCGAGCATCTCGACCGCGAGGGCGACGGGCTGGCCGGCACCGATGGTGCGCAGCGGCGGGGCCATGACGTCCTCGACGGTCTTGTCGAGCACGGCGTCGGTCTCGAAGGCGAGCTCCATCAAGCGCAGCTCCGAAACCGAACCGGCGATCTCGGCGGCGGCGAGCGGCATCTCGCCCTTGCCGACCGGCAGCTGCGACACACCGGCGTCGCGCATGATCGACACGGCCTCGCTCACCTTCTGGTGCGGCTGCACGTAGAGCAGGTCGGGGATGTCACTGCGGCGTCGGTCGACGATGTCGGCGACGACCGGGCCGTCGGCCCGCAGGAAGCCGAACCCGGCCATCCAGTCGTCGTTGAAGACCTTGGAGAGGTAGCCGCGACCGGAGTCGGGCGTGAGCACGACGACGAGGTCGTCGGCGGTGCACTCGTCGGCGACCTGGAGCGCTGCGGCGACCGCGGTACCGCACGAGCCGCCGATCAGCAGGCCTTCCTCCTGGCTGACCCGACGGGCCATGGCGAAGGAGTCGGCATCGCTGATCGCGATGACGCGATCGATGAGGTCGGGGTGGTAGGTGGTCGGCCAGAAGTCCTCGCCGACACCCTCGACGAGATACGGACGACCCGAGCCGCCGGAGTACACCGAGCCCTCCGGGTCAGCGCAGATCACCTGGATCGCCGGGTTCTGTTCCTTGAGATAGCGGCTGACGCCCGACAGGGTGCCGCCCGTGCCGCCACCGGCGACGAAGTGGGTGACGGTGCCGTCGGTCTGGCGCCAGATCTCCGGACCGGTCGACCGGTAGTGAGCGAGCGGGTTGGTGGGGTTGAAGTACTGGTTGGGCCGGTAGGCGCCGGGGATCTCGTTCACGAGGCGCTCGGCGGTCGAGTAGTACGACTGCGGATCCTCAGGAGCGACGGCCACCGGACACACAACGACCTCGGCGCCGTAGGCGCGCAACAGATCGACCTTCTCGGGGGCGACCTTGTCGGTCATGACGAAGACGCACTTGTAGCCACGCTGCGCCGCGACGATCGCCAGGCCCACGCCGGTGTTGCCCGAGGTCGGCTCGACGATCGTGCCGCCGGGCTTGAGCAGCCCCTCACGTTCGGCGTGGTCGATCATGCTGACCGCGGGACGGTCCTTCGACGACCCGCCGGGGTTGGTCATCTCGGCCTTGACGACGACCTTGCACGGCTTGTCCTTGGCCACCTGCTTGAGGTTGACCAACGGCGTGTCGCCGATCAGATCGAGAACCGAGTCGTGAATCTCCATGCGCTACGCCCTTCCGACGTGTAGAGGCTCCCACACGGCTCAGGACAACCTGAACGTGCTGCTGAGAATTCCCCCGACTAGTTTCTGACACACCGTCAGAAACGTGGTCGGAGGACGTCGTGACCAACCCTACGAGCGGCGCTGAGGGGCTCCTCAGCAATATCCGAGTAATCGAGTCAAGTTTGCTCGGACCGGGTCACGTCGCCACCTTCTTCGCCGACCTCGGGGCCGATGTCATCAAGGTCGAGTCCCCCGCGGGCGACTACATCCGCCAGATGACCTGGCCGATCATCGACGGCGTCTCCCTGCTGCATCTCCACACCCACCGCGGCAAGAAGAGCATCACGCTCAACCTCAAGACCGACGAGGGCAAGGAGCTCTACAAGGAGCTCGTCGCCACCGCCGACGTGGTGGTCGAAGCCCAGAAGCCCGGCGCCCTCGCCAACTTCGGACTCGGCTACGACGTACTCAAGGAGGTCAACCCGAAGATCGTGTTCGCCACGCTCTCGGGATACGGCTCCACCGGCCCCTACCGCGACGTGCCGAGCCACGGCATCGCCTACGACACCTGG
>JBCBYI010000040.1:0-22696 GCA_039815945.1 Actinomycetota bacterium
GGTCGACCGAACTGCTCGTCGGTCTGCTCGGTGCCCAGGCCGCTGGCGGTGCGTCCGTTGCACTCGACCCGACCCTTCCCGACGGCCGACTCGATGCGATCGCCGCGGCGGCCGGGCTGGACGCCGTGCTCACCGACGATGTCGCCCGAGCCGCTCGCTTCGACGTCCCGACCGTCGACCTCGGCGCGCTCCAGGATGGCGACCCAGCGGCGTTCGTCGCCCTCGTCGAGCAGCTCGACCCCGACGACGACGCCTATGTGATCTTCACCTCCGGCTCGACGGGCGTGCCCCGAGGGGTCGCCGTCACCCATGCGAACCTCGGCGCAAGCACCGGCGCCCGCGACACCTTCTTCGATGGCGTCCCGGCCCGCTTCCTCGTGTCACCGAGCCCCGGCTTCGACAGTTCCGTCGTCGGGCTCTACTGGCCGCTGGCGACCGGCGGCACGGTCGTGATGCCCACCGACGACGAGGTCCGTGACGCCGATCGACTGGCGGCCCGGATCCACGCCGACGAGGTCACCCACACCCTGATGGTCCCGAGCCTGTGGCGGGTCCTGCTCGATCGCCGGGCCGACCAGCTGCGCAGGCTCGACACGGCGATCGTGGCCGGCGAATCGTGCCCGCCGACCGTCGTCGCCGATCATCGCGAACGCCTGCCGGGCGTGGCGCTGGTCAACGAATACGGCCCCACCGAGACCACCGTCTGGGCCACCGCCGCCCGGCTCGACACCACCGCCACCGACACCGTCCCGATCGGTGGGCCGATTCCCGGCGTCACCATCCGCGTGGCCGATCCCGGCGGGCGACGCGTGCCGACCGACGTCCCCGGCGAGCTGCTGATCGCCGGTCCCGGTGTCACCGCCGGCTATCTCGACGACCCCGTCGCCACCGACGCGCGGTTCGTCGAGACCGATGGACGTCGCTGGTACCGCACCGGCGACCTGGTTCGCAGCGACGGGACGACGATCGACTTCATCGGCCGCACCGACGATCAGCTCAACGTCGGCGGCGTGCGACTCGAACCGGGCGACGTCGAGCGGGCCCTCGACGCGCTCGACGAGGTGCGGGCGTCGGTGGTCGTCGCCGTCGGGCAACCGACCCAGCTCGTGGCCCACGTCGAACTCGTCGACGGCGTCGCCCTCGACGAGGCGTCGCTGCGACGACAGGTCGCGGCATCGCTTCCCGCGGCCGCAGTGCCGCGACGTCTCGTCGCCCAGGTCACGATTCCTCGTACGACCAACGGCAAGATCGACCGGGCGGCCGCGGCGGCGCTGCCACTGCCGGAGTCCACCCCGGTCGTCGACGCTGTCGATGACGGACTCGACCCGACCGCAGCCGCCGTGCTCTCGACGTGGCGGCGGCTCCTCGCTCCGGCGCCGATCGAGCTCGACACCGACTTCTTCGACGCCGGTGGCGACTCGCTGACGGCCGCCGCGCTCGTGAGTGCGGTCGGCGACGAGCTCGAGATCGACGTCCCCATCGCCACCCTGCTCGCCGGCCCCACCCCTCGCCGCATGGTGGCGGTCCTCGACGACGGTGGCGGCGCAGGTGCCTCAGGCGCCGAGGCGGTCGCATCGGCGAGCGGCGTGGTGCGTCCGGTGTGGTTCCGGCGCGGGGTCGAGGGCGGTCTGCGGATCGTCATGACCCCGTCGTGGGACGACCTGTTCGGCTATCAGGATCTCGCCGAGTCGTTCCCGCCCGACGTCGAGGTGATCGTGCTCGCCTACGAGCCCACTTCGGCCGCCACCATGATCACGACCGTCCCCGAGCTCGTCGACGAACTCCAGGCGGCTCACGATCGGCTGCCGTCCTCCGACGGGCCCGTGGCCGTGCTCGGTTGGTCGATCGGCGGCGTGGCGGCCAACGAGCTCGCGGCTCGGCTCTCGGCCTCCGGTGCCGAGATCGATCTCGTCGCGCTGGTCGACACGTTCTTCCCGGGTGAGGAGCGGCACCTGTGGAGCAATCGGTGGTGGAAGTACAAGTCAATGGCTCGCTGGGGCGCGGTCCCCGAGCTACTCGAGGAGCTCCGTGTGTTCGCTCGGCGTCGGGTCGATCGGCTCCGGCGCCGGTTCGGCCGGAACGAGCCGGTGAACGATGACACGCCGCGCCTGGTCGGCAGTTTCCCGGCCGAGGCGTTCGGCCATCAGCCCGCGGACGCGGGCGTTCCGATGGTGCTCTACCGGGCCTCGACCACGAACCCGGCCCGCACCGTGGCCCGCTGGGTCACCGTCGCCCCCGATCTCGACGACGTCGTAGTCGTCGGCCGCCACCGCGGCTTCGACTCGATCATGCGGCCCGACAAGGTCGGCGCGATCAGCGCCGACGTGGTGGCGCGGCTCAGCCGAAGCTGACGTCGTCGCGGCGGCCGAGGTAGGCCACCATCGCTGCGACGGACTCGAAGTCCTCGATGACCACGTCGCCCGGGTCGATCTCGATCCCGAGCTGAGACTCGAGCCATTCGACGACGAGCACGATGCCGAGGGAGTCGACGTAGCCGGTCATCACGAGGTCGGTTTCCGGCTCGATCGGCGGGTTGCCGACCGAGACGCTCGTGCGGATGTAGTCGACGAGCGCATCGGTGAAGGTGGCGACGGCGGGGGAGGACATGGCCCCTCAGGGTACCGATCCCCCCGGGCCTATCCGTAGTCCGATCAGCCCTGATCTGGGAGCGCCGCCAGCTCGCGAGCGACCGCGTTGCGGTCGACCTTCCCGGTGCCGGTACGGGCGAGATGGTCCAGACCGACGGCGCGCTGCGGTACCGCGTAACGCGGCAACGCGGCGGCGGCCCCGGCCAGCACGCCGTCGGCGGCGGAAGCGGGGCTCACGACGGCGACAAGATGATCCTCGCCCGAGTCGGGGCGGACGACGACAGCCGCACAGGCCTCGACCCCCGGCTGGGCGAGCAGGACCTGCTCGACCGCCTCGAGTTCGATCCGATGGCCTCGCACCTTGACTTGATTGTCGGCCCGCCCGAGGAAGACGAGCGCCCCGTCGGCACGGGCCTGCACGAGATCTCCGGTGCGGTACCAGCGTCGACCGCCGCGCTCGACGAAGGCCTGCCCGTCGAGATCGGGCCGGTCCCAGTAGCCCCGCATCATCGTCGCGGTGGCGACGAGCAGCTGGCCCGGCTCGCCCGTTGCGGCCGGATCACCAGCGTCGTCGACGACCAGGAGTTCGGCGGCATCCCAGGCACCGCCGATCGGAATCGGTTCGTCACCGACCGGTGGTTCGTCGAGGTTGAAGATCGTGCACTGGTTGACCTCGGCCGGCCCGTAGACGTTCGACACCGAGGCCGACGGGATCGCGGCCATGAGTTCGGCGAGTGCCGACGGCGCGTAGGCCTCGCCGCCGTACAGGATCCACCGCAGAGTCGAGAGGTCGCGATCGTCGATGCCGCCGCGGCGGACCAGTTGATCGGCGAGGAACGGCACCGAGTACCAGACCGTGATGCGCTCGGCCTCGATCAGCTTGGCGAGGCTGGCGGGAAACCGCAGCACAGGGTCACGCACGACGAGCACGCTCGCCCCGGCGAGCGGCGCGGCGTAGAGCTCGAACGTCGACTGGTCGAAGTGGAGCGGGGCGATGTTGGCGAGCCGGTCCGCCGGCGACAGGTCGTAGGCCGCGGCGGCCGCACGGGCGTAGGCCATCGCGCTGCGGTGGGTGTGGGCGATGCCCTTGGGGCGACCGGTCGAGCCCGACGTGAACATCACGTAGGCGAGATCGTCGGGCGAGACGGGCACGGCGGCGACCGGCGGCGAGGCCTCGACGTCGGCGGCGGAGCGGGTGGTCAGGCCGGCGACTGGCGCATCCTCGGGCCCGAGGCGCAGGACCGCCCGGAGCCCGGTCTCGCTCCCGAGGCGGCCGAGGACGTCGCCGGTGGCGGCGGAGACGGCGACGTCGATCCTGGCTTCGTCGACGACCGTGGCCGTGTTGGCCGGGGGTGCCATCGGGTCGAGCGGCACGATCGCCGCTCCCGTTCGCAGCACGGCGTGCACGGCGACGAACGAGTCGACCGACTTGGGCAGATGTACGCCGACCCGATCCCCCGGTGCGACGCCGAGGTCGACCAGCACGGCTGCGGTCCGAGCGACACGATCTCGGTACGCATGCCACGTCAGCCGCTGGGCGCCGTCGGTCAACGCTTCGGTGTCGGCCTCGGCCGGGGCCGCGTCGAGCAATTGATTGAGCGTCATCGCGGACATCCGGCGGTGGTCTCCTCGGCGGGGTGCGGTCGCTAGTGTCGGCCATCATGACCGGTTATGCCTCACTGCGGAGTCCCCATGGCTGAAAACGACGCTGCTCTCCTCGCGATCGCCGAGGCGATGGCCGACCTCGACCATCCGGTGAAGACGGCGGCAGCGGCGTGGGCCGCCGAGAACCTCTCCCGCCACGACCTCGTCGAGGCCGATCATCAGTCGGTCTTCGCCCGCGAGGACTGGGTGAAGTGCGCCGAGTACGGCGTCCAAGCGCTGATCGTGCCCGAGGAGTACGGCGGCCGCGGCCTCGATACGGCCACGATGCTGCTCACCCTCGAGGGGCTGGGCTACGGCAGCGCCGACAACGGCCTGACCTTCGCCCTCGCCAGCCAGATCATGAGCACCCAGGTCGCGCTCACGAACTTCGCGAGCGACGAGCAGCGTGAACGGTGGCTGCCCGGCCTGCTCGACGGCTCATCGCTCGCGATCTTGGCCATGACCGAGCCGGAGTCGGGCTCCGACGCCTTCTCGCTCGGCGCCTCCGCCGAGAAGCAGGGCGACGGCACCTACGTCCTCAACGGCCACAAGGCGTGGCTGACCTTCGGCCCTGTCGCCGACCTGTGCATCGCGTTCGCCTCGACCAACCCGTCGGCGGGCAGCTGGGGCATCTCCGCGTTCCTCGTCCCGATGGACACTCCCGGCGTGATGCGCGGCGAGCTCCGCGAGAAGATGGGCATGCGCACCACGCCGTTCGGCGATGTCGAGTTCGACGACGTCGTGCTCGGTCCCGAAGCCCTGCTCGGCAGGGAGGGCGCCGGCTCGCGGATCTTCTCCTCGATCCTCGACATCGAGCGGGCGTACGTCTTCGCCCCCCAGATCGGGGCGATGGAGCGCCAACTCGACGAGACCGTCGCCTTCGCCCGCGAACGCGAACAGGGCGGGCGCCCGATCGCTGAGTACCAGGCGGTCTCGCACCGCATCGTCGCGATGAAGCAGCGCCACGAGACCTCGCGGTTGTTGCTCTACCGGGCGGCGCTCGCCGAGGCCACCGGCACCTCGATGACCCTGGCGGCATCGCTCGCCAAGGTCGCCGCGGCGGACGCCGCCATCGAGTCATCGCTCGATGCGACGACCGTCCACGGCGCCCGTGGCTATGTCACCGAATTCGGTGTCGAGCGGGCGTTCCGGGATTCGGTCGGGGGCCTGGTGTACTCAGGCTCCACCGACGTCCTCCGAAACATGATCGCCCGCTTGATGCGGGTGACCTGAGGGTCGGCTCAGACGCCGACCGGGGCGTCCGCGGCTTCGCGGTCGTCGGCGGAGCCGACCGGCAGCAGCCGACCGTTCTTCTCCTCGAAGGCCCGGTAGCCGGCGGCCACGGCGGTGAACGCCACGGCGAGCCAGAACGAGCGGGGCCACTTGACGAGACGGTCGATCCAGCTCCCGATGCCGGCGTCGACCTCGAAGACCCGCTCGACGACCCAGACGCCGCTGATCACGGCCAGGCCGATCGAGGCGGCGACCATGAGCGGCCAGTAGGCCTTGGTGCGACGTAGCAGGAACAGGCCGGGGAAGGAGATCAAGATGATGACGATCTGGCCGATCTCGATGCCGACGTTGCGGCCGAGCAGCGAGATGAGCTGGGTCGAGCGGCTGATGTCGAGATCCTGGACGAGGCCGGCGAAGCCCATACCGTGGAACAGGCCGAAGGCGAAGGCGATGCTCCACTCACGGTGACCGAAGATCGGCCGGATGTTGTGCAGCGCCGCAGCACCGATCGACACGGCGATCAGGGTTTCGACGAGCTTCGACGGCGGCAGCGGGATGACGTCGATGCCGGCGAGCGTGAACGTGACCGAGTGGGCGATGGTGAACATCGTGGCGACGAGGATCACCCGCTTGAGCGAGGCACCGAAGGTCGGCGACGGCGCCCACTGGCCACGGTTGAGGACGAGCACCGAGGTCAACAGCAGCACGAGCACGAAGAAGATGTGGTCAGGGCCGGTGCGGATGTGGTCGACGCCGAGCTCGATCGAGCGGGTGAAGTTGCTCCACTGTGCGCTCTCGCCGAGGTCGATCGTGCCCGAGGGGTTGTCGACGGTGGTGATGACGAGCTCGTTGGCTTCTTCCTCGACCACCCCGCGCTTCCAGTCGTTGGAGATCAACACGATGTTGTTGCGGTCGGGGATCTCGTCGAGGAACGGGGTGAACGAGGTCTCGAGGATCTGAGGGACCTCGTCGGTGGTCAGCTCGACCTCGAACGGGAAGATGGCGTACCCGAGGCCGTTGGCGCCGAGATCCTCGTCGAGGAGTTCGACGGCATCTTCGAAGGCGATGGTCCATTCCTGGCCACCGGTACCGATCGACGACTCGGCGTCGAGATAGGCGTGCAGCTCGTCGAGGCGACCCTCGAGTTCGGCGATGATCGCGTCTTCGTCGCCGGAGAGATCGAAGCCGAGGACCTCACGGAGGTCCGGGTACGGCAGCTCGGCACGACCACTGATGCCGTTGTCGCCGATGTCGAAGTAGAGGTAGGACTCGTCGTTGCGGTGTGCCGATGCGGGCACGGCGATCGCGACCACGAGGGTCATGGCGATCGCAGCGAGCGCCACGAGTTTGCGAGAGATGTGGTGCATGGGGGTTCCAGGTTCCGTTTGCTGAGCCAGCGGCGACGGTAGCGTCTGGTTCCGGCCTACGTGAAGGTCGTTCTCACAAAATGAGCCATCAGGACCCCTCCCCTTCGCCCATCGCCGAACACGCCTGGATCATCCTCACGATGGGTGACCGTCCCGACGAGATCAGGGCCGCTGTCGCCTCGATTCGGTCACAGCGCGTGGTCGCCGACGAGATCTTGGTGCTGGGCAACGGGGCCGAACTCGACCCGATCGACGGCGCGACCGTCGTGTCGCTCCCGGAGAATCTGGGAATCAGCGAGGGCCGCAACGAAGGTGTTCGCCGCACGGCCGGCGACATCGTGTTCTTCCTCGACGACGACGCCCGCTGCCTCGGTCCCGAGGTGAGCGCCGATGTGCTCGAGGTCTTCGCCGAGCGTCCCGAGGTCGCCGCGGTCTCCATGCGGGTGGTCGACGAGGCCACCGGCGTCACCCAGCGACGTCACGTGCCGCGGCTGCGGGCCGGCGATCCGATGCGAGGTGGCGACGTCACGACCTTCCTCGGCGGGGCCTGTGCGGTTCGCCGTGGCGACTTCGACGCGGCCGGCGGGTATCCGGACGCCTACTTCTACGCGATGGAGGAGACCGACCTGGCGTGGGGACTGCTCGATCTCGGCCGCTCGATCCGGTATCTGCCCGAGGCCGCCGTGCACCACCCAGCAACCGTGCCCGCCCGCCACGGCGCCGCGTTCGTCCGCACGGCCCGCAACCGGGTCTGGCTCGCTCGCCGACGGCTGCCCCTGGTGCTCCGGCCGGTCTATCTGCTGGTGTGGACCACCCTCATGATCGTGAGGGCGCCGAGCGCCGAAGCTCGCCGCGACGTGGTGCGAGGCCTCCGTCAGGGAGTCACCCAACCGCCCCCGGGACCGGTGCGACGCATGCGCTGGGCGACGGTCTGGCGCATGGCGGGACTCGGTCGGCCACCGGTGATCTGACCCCACTAGGGTGATCTCGCCGATGACCGAGATCGAGACCCTCGCCCCCGCCGCCGCCGACCCCGCCGTCGAACGCCTCGCCCTCTTGCTCCACGACAGCTTCGTGGCCTACCACGACGCCTATCTGGAGGTGACCCACCGGGCGGCCAGCCGGTTCCTCAACCGCGAATGGGACGAGCACCAAGACGACAACACCGAACGACTCGGCCTCCACAAGAAGGGGGTCTGGAGCACGGTCGACGCCGCCCGGCTCATCTTGTCCGAGGATCCCGACACCGCTCGACAGCAATGGATCGAGGCCCGCCGCCGCTACGTCGCTCTCGTCGGTGGTCGCATGGACTTCGAGCTGGCGGAGACGTTCTACAACTCGGCGACGCGGCGGCTCTTCGACGTGGTCGGTCTCGACATCGGACTCGAGTTCTTGTGGCTCGGCCCCACGGCGCTGCCCGCCGACGACGGGACCCGAGGCGAGTACCGAAACTTCCCGATCGACGAGTCGCTCAGCGAGTCGGTGATGCAGATCCTCGAGCACAGCCCGCTCGCCAGCCAGTTCGGCGACATCGAGCGCGACGTCGCTCGCATCAGTGGCGAGGTCCAGGCCACGCTCGACGAGATCTGGGACGGTCACGTCGACTCGATCGACATCCTGCGGCCGGTCTTCTATCGCAACAAGGGCGCCTACCTCGTCGGCCGGCTGCGATGGCTCAACCGGGTCAATCCGGTGATCCTGCCGGTCGCGGTGATGCCCGACGGCAGCGTGCGGGTCGACGCCGTGCTGCTCACCGAACTCTCCGCGAGCCGCCTCTTCGGCTACACCCGGTCGTACTTCCACGTGCTGTGCCGGCGCCCTGCCGCAGTGGTGTCGTTCCTCAAGAGCCTGTTGCCGGTGAAGCCGGTCGCCGAGCTGTACACGTCGATCGGCTACAGCGCCCACGGCAAGACCAACCTCTTCCGAGCGCTCTATCGCCACATGGAGCACTCCAACACGCGTTTCGAGCGGGCCCGAGGTGCACGCGGCATGGTGATGGCCGTGTTCACGCTCCCGTCGTTCGACGTGGTGTTCAAGCTGATCAAGGACCGCTTCCCGCCATCGAAGCGGACGACTCCCGAGGACGTCCAGCGCCGCTACAAGCTGGTGTTCGACCGCGACAAGGTCGGCCGCCTGGTCGACGCGCAGGAGTTCACCAACCTCAGCTTCGATCGAGATCGCTTCGACGAGGATCTCCTCGAAGAACTCCAGACCGATTGCACCCGCACGGTCACCGTCACCGACGATGAAGTCATCCTCCACCACGTCTACACCGAGCGTCGCCTCTACCCGCTCGACCTCTACCTGCGCGAGATGGCACCCGACCGGGTCCGCGAGGCGGCGGTCGACTACGGCAACGCCATCAAGGATCTCGCCTCGGCCAACATCTTCCCGGGCGACCTCTTCCCGAAGAACTTCGGCGTGAGCCGCCACGGGGTCGTCGTCTTCTACGACTACGACGAACTCGCCCTGCTGTCGGAAGTCAACTTCCGCAAGATGCCGGTGAGCCAGTCCTATGAGGACGAAATGCTCGACCAACCGTGGTTCCCGGTCGAACCCAACGACGTGTTCCCCGAGGAGTTCCGCACCTATCTGCGCTCGCCTCGCATCGTCGGCGAGGTCTTCGACGAGATCCACCCCGAGATCTCCACGGTCGACTTCTGGCAGGAGATGAAGGATCGCCACAAGGGCGGCGAGCGGCCCGACTTCTTCCCGTATCCGCTCCAGTACCGGTTCCCGGAGGACTGATGCCGCTCGGTGACCCCGACGGCAAGGTGGCGGTGATCACCGGCGCAGCGAGCGGGATCGGTCGAGCGCTGGTCGAGCACGCGGCGGCCGTCGGCATGCAGGTGGTCGCGGTCGACCTGGCCTCGGCCCCGGTGGCGGCCGGCCCGAGCGTCGTTTCCGTGCCGACCGATGTCACCGATGCCGACGCGGTCGAGGCGCTCGCGGTCTCGGTGTACGAACGCTTCGGTGGCGTCCACCTGCTATGCAACAACGCCGGCGTCTTCCAGGCGGGCCGGGCGTGGGAGGCCTCCGACGACGAGTGGCGGTGGGCGTTCGACGTCAACGTCTTCGGCATCGTGAACGGCATCCGGTCCTTCGTCCCTCGGATGCTCGCCGGAGGCGCCGACGGCCACGTCGTCAACACGGCGTCGGTCGCCGGTTTCGTCGCCGCGCCGCTCAACGGGCCCTACACCGCGTCGAAGACGGCGGCGGTGTCGGTCTCGGAGTGCTTGGCGCACGACCTACAGTCGGTCGGGGCTCGCATCGGCGCGTCGGTGCTCACGCCGTCTGCGGTCCGTACCGGCATCGCCCGCACCGACGCCGTACGCCCCGAAACGATGGACGACGAGTCCGTCGTCGCCGCCGGGGTCCGCGACATCCTTGAGGCGATGACCGACGACGGTCTCGATCCGAGCGACGTCGCGCCGATCGTGTTCGAGGCGATCGAGGCGGGCGACTTCCTGATTCCCACCAAGCCCTCGCATCGTGCTCAGATCGAGACACGCTTCGAGGCGATGCGGGAGCGCCGCCTCCCGCCCACGCCCCCCGTCGACTGAGGAGACAACATGCGTGCCGTCGTGCTCGAGGAGAAGGGCGGACCCGAGGTCCTGCAGATCCGAGAGGTCCCCGATCCCGTCCCCGGCCCCGAGGAGATCCTGATCGACGTGGTGTCCACCGCCGTGAACCGGGCCGACCTGTTGCAGCGGATGGGGCTGTATCCGGGGCCGCCGATGGTGCACGAGATCCCTGGCCTCGAGTTCGCCGGCCGGGTCGCCGAGGTGGGGGAGCGGGTCACCGAACACGGCGTCGGTGATCTGGTCATGGGGATCAACAACGGCGGCTGCTACGCGGAGAAACTCGCCATCCACGAACGGCTGGCCATGAAGGTCCCCGATGCGCTGGCGATCGCCGATGCCGGGGCCTTCCCCGAGGTGTTCATCACCGCCTGGGACGCCCTCGTGCGCCAGAGCGGCCTCACGAGTGGTCGTTGGGCGCTCGTCCACGCCGGCGCGTCAGGGGTCGGCACCGCCGCCATCCAGATCGCCAAGACCCTCGGTGCTCGCATCGCCGTCACCGCATCGGCTGGCAAGCACGACGTCTGCCGTGCGCTCGGTGCCGATCTCGTGATCGACTACCGCGCCGACGACTACGTCGAGGCGGTCAAGGACGTCACCGACGGGGCCGGGGTCGACGTCGTGCTCGACGTCATCGGC
Source organism: Actinomycetota bacterium (assembly GCA_039815945.1). GTDB lineage: Bacteria > Actinomycetota > Acidimicrobiia > Acidimicrobiales > Aldehydirespiratoraceae > UBA11606. The sequence goes on from JBCBYI010000040.1 coordinate 11,053, forward strand.
GGCGAGTACCTGCCGCGCAACGTCGCCGCCCTCGCCATGGGCGGCCGGATCATCCAGGTCGGCGTGATGGGCGGCGGGCCGGTGCCGTTCGACGTCGGCAGCCTCTTGATGAAGCGGGGCTCGGTGACGGGCACGACGCTGCGGGCGCGACCGCTCGAGGAGAAGATCGCCATCACCCGAGAGTTCGCGACCCAGCTCCTGCCTCATGTCGCGACCGGCCGGCTCACGCCGGTGATCGACGCTCGCTACGCCCTCGACGATGTGGCCGCCGCGCACACCCGGATGGGCGAGAACGCCAACGCGGGCAAGCTCGTGCTCGACGTGCAGCCGCGCTGATCAGGCGAACCGTTCGGCCGCCCGCTGGTAGAAATCGACCTCGACCTCGTGGCGCCGCTCGATCGCGGCGCGCGTCGCCGAATCGATCGGAGTCGGGGCCTTGGGTGTCGTGTTGGCTCGCACCCCCGGCGTTGGCGTGGTGACCCACTGCAACCGGCGGGCGAGCTTGGCGAGATCCTCGTCGAAGCGTTCGGTGATCCCGATGAACTCGAAGCTGTCGAGGCCGTCGGTGCCGTCGAGGAAGATGTCGGCGAAGCCGCCGGTGACGATCTCCCACTGGGCGAACTCGGCCAGGCTCATGTCCGACGCCTTGAACGCCATGTGGTGGGGTTCGCCGCTCGGTTCGATCGCGTCCCAGAAGTCGTACCAGCTGCGGATCCGCTCGACCGGGTCCCGCATCCACATGACGAGCTTGGCGTTGCGGCCCGAACTCCAGAACTGGCGCGGCCGGAAGTGGCCGTGCACGCAGCGGTACTGCCGGCCGTTGACGATCTCACTGTTGTAGACCGCTCGGAGGTCGTCGCCGTACTCCGCTTCGAGCGCGGCGCGGAACGACCATCCGGCCGTCTTCGGGAGATGGACGCTGATCAGCTCCAGGCGGGTCGGCCGGAGCCGCCCGACGCGGTTGCGGAAGGTGTAGCTCAGCGGCCGTCGATGGCGACGTAGTCTCGGACGTCCGAGCCGGTGTAGCGCTGGCGGGGACGAGCGATGCGCGAGTTCTGATCGAGCATCTCGTTCCAGTGGGCCAGCCAGCCGGGCGTACGGCCGATGGCGAACAGCACGGTGAACATCTCGACCGGGAAGCCCATCGACTCATAGATCAGGCCCGAGTAGAAATCGACGTTCGGGTAGAGCTTGCGGTCGACGAAGTAGCTGTCGCTGAGGGCGACCTCTTCGAGCTTCAGGGCGATGTCGAGACGCGGGTTCTTTCCGGTCACCTCGAACACGTCGTAGGCGGCGTCCTTGATGATCGCGGCGCGCGGGTCATAGTTCTTGTACACCCGGTGGCCGAAGCCCATCAGGCGGCCTTCGCCGGCCTTCACGCTCTCGATGAACGCCGGGACGTTGTCGAGGCTGCCGATGTCGTCGAGCATGTTGAGCACGGCCTCGTTGGCGCCGCCGTGGCGGGGGCCGTAGAGGGCGGCCGCGGCCGCGGCGACCGAGCTGTACGGGTCGGCGTGGGCCGAACCGACGACCCGGGCAGCGGTGGTCGAGCAGTTCTGCTCGTGGTCGGCGTGGAGGATCAAGAGGATCTCCATCGCCTTGTGGAGCGCCGGGTGGATCTCGTAGGGGTTGCCGACCTGGAACATCATGTTCAGGAAGTTCGACGGGTAGTCGAGCTCGTTGTCGGGGAAGACGTAGGGGAGGCCCATCGCGTGGCGGTAGGCCGAGGCGGCCATCGTCGGCATCTTGGCGATCAGCCGGACGATCTGCTGCATGCGGATGTCGGCGTCCTCGATCTCCTTGGCCTCGGGATAGAAGGTCGACAGGCCGGCGACGCTCGAGGTGAGCAGCCCCATCGGATGCGCGTCGTAGTGGTACGCGTCGTACATCCGGGTGCGGAACTTCTCGTGGAGGAAGGTGTGGTGGGTGATCTCGTACACCCACGCGTCGAGCTGCTCCTGGGTGGGCAGCTCGCCGTGGATCAGCAGGTAGCTGACCTCGAGGAAGGTCGAGTGCTCGGCGAGCTGCTCGATCGGGTAGCCGCGGTAGCGCAGGATGCCGTTCTCGCCGTCGAGCTCGGTGATGGCGCTGTCGGCGCCGGAGGTGGTGGCGAGACCCGGATCGTGGAACCAGATGCCGGGGAGCAGCTTGCGCCACTCGGCGGCGTCGACACCGCCGTTGTCGATCGGGATCTCGAGCGACTCACCGGTCCGGTTGTCGGTGATGGTGATGCTCTCTGCCACGGTGCTCCCGCTCTCTACTTCGCGTGCTACTCGCCCGATCGGGGGTGCCGGGCGCGGAGTTGAAGGTAGCCGGTTTGCACCCCACTCGGCACACAGACTCCCGCGAAGTTCGGCGGAACTGGAGCGCTCCAGTCTCGGGGGCTCAGAGCGGGGTGTTGTCGTGGCGCCGGCGAGGGAGTCGTTCCCGCTTGCCGGCCAGCATCACCAGGGCGGCATGGATCTCGGCGCGGGTGTCGGCCGGGTCGATGACGGCGTCGATCGTGCCTCGTTCGGCGGCGATGTAGGGGTTCAGGAGGCGCTCCTCGTAGGCCGCCTCCAGCTCGAGGCGTTCTTCGGGCGTGTTGCGCCGGTGCAGGATCTCGACCGCGCCCTTGGCGCCCATCACGGCGATCTCCGCCGAGGGCCAGGCGAGCGCGAGGTCGTTGCCCATGCGCTTGGAGTCCATGACGATGTAGGCGCCCCCGTAGGACTTGCGGGTCGTGAGGTTCACCCGAGGCACGGTGGCCCGGGCGTAGGCGAAGGCCATCTGGGCGCCGTAGCGGATCATGCCCCGCCACTCGGTGTCCTTGCCGGGGTAGAAGCCCGAGGTGTCGACGAAGGTGACGATCGGGAGGTTGAACGCGTCGCAGAGGGCGACGAAGCGGCCGCCCTTTTGGCTCGCGGGGATGTCGAGGGTGCCGGCCACCGTCTGGGGCTGGTTGGCCACGATGCCGACCGGGCGCCCTCCGATCGTGGCGAAGGCCGTGACCAGGTTGGCGGCCCAGTTGGCGTGGGGTTCGAGCAGACAGCCGTCGTCGACGACGGCGGCGACGACCTCGCGGACGTCGTAGGAGCCGTTGGCCGACGGTGGCAGGACCTCGTAGGCCTCCGGAGTCGGGCGGTCGACCGGATCGCCGCACACGAGCGTGGGCGGGTGATCGTCGGTGTGGTCGGGCAGGAAGGTGAGCAGCTCGGCGGCGAGCGCCTCGGCTTCGTCCTCGTCGCCGACGACGAACGACGCGACCCCCGACGTGCGGTCGTGGATGGTCGGCCCGCCGAGTTCCTCCTTGCTCATCGGCACGCCCGTGAACTCCTCGACCATCATCGGCCCCGAGACGAACGCGTAGGCCTCGGCGGTCATGATCACGTGGTCGACCAGGCCGAGCATCAGCGCCGGGCCCGACACGGTCGGGCCGCTCACGATCGCAATCGACGGTACGACGCCGGAGTTGGCGGTGATCTCCTTCGCCGCACCCGCCCAGCCGTCGAGCGCGGCGACCCCCTCGCTGGCGTCGGCCCCGCTCGACGCGATGCGGATGAGCAACGGAAGCCGCTGCTCGCGGGCGGCGCGGGCGCCGGCGGCGATCGACTGGCCGTCGGACCGGATCAGGGCACCGGCGTTACGCTCGCCGCGAGCGTCGACCTCGATCACCCGGCGCGAACCGAGGGCGCGGACTCGCGCCCGGACGAAGCCTGCGGCGCGGGCGCGCAGCTCGGCGTCGGTCGAGGAGGATTCGACGGCGGTCATGGCTCGGAACCTACCGCATCGGTGCGCAGGGTCGGGTCAGCGGTCCCGGTCGTCGTTGCCATCGTCGTCGCCGGTGGTCGGGACGATGTTGGCGTGATGGGTGCCCGACGTGGTGACGAGATCGACGAGGGTCTCGACCACCGCCCGGGTCGGTGCCGAGGGCGGCGACCGGCGCGGGATCGCGATGCCGACCGCTCGTCGGGACAGGCCTTCGACGGGGATGCGGACCCACTCGCCGTCGAGGTATCGGGGTGCGGCACTCGCCGGCACGAGGGCGGGGCCGAACCCCTGGAACGCCATCGACGTGAGGAGCCGCAAGCCGTCGACCTCGGCCAGCGGGGTCAGGGTGACCCGAGCCCGGCGGGCGTCGGTCTCGATCTCGTCGCGGAAGGCGGTCCCGGTCGGCGGCATCAGAACGGGGTGCGGCTCGAGTTCGGCGAGGGTGAGTTGGTCATAGGCGGTGAGGGGGTGGCCGGTCGGGGCGACGACGATGCGGTCCTCGTCGAAGAGCGGCCGGGTGTCGACGTCAGGATGGTCGACGGGGAGGTTCACCACGGCGGCGTCGAGGCGCTCGCCGACGATCAGCGGGAGCAGCGACGTCGTGGTCGCCTCGATGATGACCATCTCGATGCGCGGATAGGCGTCATGGATGGCATCGAGCAGAGGCGCCACGAGCCACCGGGCGGTCGTGCCGATGACTCCAAGGCGGACGTGGCCGCTGACCTCGTCGCTGAGCGAGGCGAGGTCGTGCTCGATCGATCGGAGTTCGCCGATGATGCGCCGGGCCCGGTCGGCGACGATCTCACCTTCGGAGGTGAGCTCGCCTCGGGCCCGGTCGATCAAGGTCGAGCCGAGCTCGGTTTCGAGCCGGGCGACGTGGGTCGACACGTTGGACTGCACCGTGTGGAGCGCCCTCGCGGCCGCGGAGAACGAACGGTGCTCGGCCACGGCGAGCAGGGCGTGCAACTGGCGCAGATCCATCGCTGTGAATGATGCCACATATCGACCGAAACTGTTGGAGTGATGGGGGTCCGTCTGCTTTACTGACCAGCAATAGCGGTCCTCGGTCTCCCCCCATAATCGGCCGACCGGACCCGAGACCCCGGTTCCCCCCCAACCGTGCGGTCTCCGAGAAGCGGCTGGCAGTCCCCCAAAACTTCGCCAGCCGCTTCTGACGTTTTGGCGCTCCGTCGGCCGGGGTGTCGCCCGCCGGGGTGGCGGCCTAGCCTCCCACCCGTGACGGCGTGTCTCGGCATCCACATCAGCGACGACACCATCGGCGCCGCGGTCTGCGCCAGGGATCCCGACGACGTCCGCGTCGTGCCGCTCGGCACGATCAGCCCGACCGTCCCCGCCGCAGTCGCGGCCGGCGCCGACGGCGCCGTGCTCGTGGGGGAAGCCGCCGCCGACGCGTCCGGACCCGTCGTGCGCGACCCGCTGGCCCGGGCTGCTCGCGGCCGCACCGGCGCGCTCACCGCAGTCATCACCCACGTCGTCGGCCGGGCTGCGGTCAGCACTGCGGCCGGCACGCCGACCAAGCTGGCGATCGTCGTCCCCGACGACTACGCCGCCGTCGAGCGCGACAACGTCGTCGCCGCGGCCAACGCCGCCGGCTACACCGACGTCGCCCTCGTGCCCGCCTCGCTGGCCGAACTCCGAGGCACCGACGCATCCGACGGCGTGGGCCTTGCCTGCGGCGCCGCTCGGATCGGCATGGTCGACGCGCCACCGCCGATCGTCACCCGCGAGGATCTCGGCCAGGTCGTCGAACCCGACTCCCCGGCTCCGTCGGGTCCGGCCGACACCAGCGGCCCGGTCTCGGTCTTCGACGAGCCCGCCGAGCCCGAACTCCCGCCGGTGCGGGCCACACCCGAGCCGGTCGCGGCGCGGCCGGTCAACCGTCCAGCCGCGCCGGCGCCGGCGCCCGCGGCGATGGTGGCCCCGCCGCCCCTCCAGCCGATCCCCGACCGTTCGGTGCCGCTCGTCCCCGTGCTCGCCGTGGCCGCCGTCGCCCTGCTCGCCGTCGTCGCGTTCCTCGTGCTGGCGGGTGGCGACGACGACGCCGACGTCGCCACCGCCACGACGACCACGGCCGCCCCCACGACCACCGAGGCGCCCAGCCCCACCGTCGCGGAGACGACCACCACGATCGCTCCGGCCGACACGTCGTCGTCGACCAGCACGTCGACCACGAGCAGCACCACGACGACCACGACGACCACCACGCCGGTCCGGGTGGCGTCGCCGGGCCCGGTCACCCTCGTCGAGACCGGCCTTGCCCTCGACACCGGTGTCGTCGTGCGGTTCGGTCAGGACGAGGAACTCGTCGTCAGCGAACTCGCCGCGGTGCTCGGAGAACCGGCGAGCGACTCCGGCGACACCACCAACGACTTCTGTGAGGGCACCAGCGCCCGTTTCGTGCGATGGGGCAACCTCGAGCTGGTCTTCACCAACACCGACGAGGACACGCCCCGCCGGTTCACGCAGTGGTTCGCCGACGGCCACCTCGATCCGACTGGGCTCGTCACCCCGGAGGGACTCGGCGAGTCGGCGACCGTCGGCTTCCTCGAGGTGACCTTCCCGAACGCGTTGGCGATCGTGCCGGCGTTCGAGGGCGACATCGTCGGCATCTTCGCGGTGACCAACCCCTCCACCGGGGCGGTGCTCAACGGCACGACCCTCGGCCTCGACCCGAACGGCGTCGTCACCAGCCTGTGGGCCGGCGACAGCTGCACCCGCGCCTTCACCTGATCATGCGAACGGGTCAGCCGGCGGTGCGGGCCTTGATGATGTTGAGCGCCGAGCCGGCCCGGAACCAGTCGATTTGCTCGTTGCTGAACGTGTGGTTCGCGAGGAACGAGATCGTCTCGCCCGACGGCTTGGTGATCTCGACGGTCACCGGCTGATCCTCGGCGAGTTCGACCAGACCCCGCACCGCGATGCGGTCGTCTTCGTCGATGCGGTCGTAGTCGGCCGGGTCGGCGAAGGTCAGCGGGACCATGCCCTGCTTCTTGAGGTTGGTCTCGTGGATACGGGCGAACGAACGGGCCATGGCCACGACCCCGCCACGGAACCGGGGCTCCATCGCGGCGTGTTCGCGGCTGGAGCCTTCGCCCATGTTCTCGTCGCCGATCACCACCCACTGGATGCCGGCCTCGTGGTAGTCCTTGGCGAGTTCGGGGAACAGCTTGACCGAACCGTCGATGGCGGACTTCCCGTAGCCGACGTCGTACTCGGCGCCGTCGGCGGTGCGGAAGGCGTTGACCGCGCCGAGGTAGAGGTTGCCGGAGATGTTCTCGAGGTGGCCGCGGTACTTCAGCCACGGACCGGCCATCGAGATGTGGTCGGTCGTGAACTTGCCCTGGGCCTTCACGAGAACCGGCAGGTCTTCGTAGTCCTCGCCGTTCCACGGAGCGAAGGGTTCGAGCACCTGCAGCCGGTTCGAGGAGGGCGAGACCTTGACGTCGATGCCGGTGCCGTCGGCCGGCGGGGGCACGAACATCGACGTACCGTCCTCGAAGCCGCCGGTGGGCAACTCGATCGCATCGCCGACGGTGAGGCGGACCTCCTCGCCGGCGTCGTTGGTGAGCGAATCGGTCTTGGGATCGAAGTCGAGCGTGCCGGCGAGCGCCAGCGCGACGACGGTCTCGGGGGAGGTCACGAAGGCGAGCGTCGCCGCGTCGCCGTCGTTGCGCTTCGGGAAGTTGCGGTTGTAGCTGGTGACGATCGTGTTGGCGGTGCCTTCGGCCCCCTCGCGGTCGTCGCGCTTCCACTGGCCGATGCACGGACCACAGGCGTTGGCCAGCACGACCCCGCCCATCGCCTCGAGCGGCTGGAGGAAGCCGTCGCGCTCGACGGTGCGCATGGTGGCCTCGGAGCCGGGGGTGACCATGAACGGCACCCGTGCCGTCAGGCCCTTGGCCGCGGCGTCCTTCGCGATCGACGCCGCGCGGGAGATGTCCTCGTAGGAGGAGTTGGTGCACGACCCGACGAGGGCCGCGGAGATGTCCATCGGCCAGCCGTTGGTCTCCGCCTCGGCGCCGAGCTCGGACAGCGGACGGGCCAGGTCGGGGGTGTGGGGACCGTTGATGAGCGGCTCGAGTTCGTTCAGGTCGATCTCGATGACCTGGTCGAAGTACGCGCCGGGGTCGGCGAGCACCTCGTCGTCGGCGCGCAGGTGATGCGCGACGGCACGAGCGGCGTCGTCGACCTCCTCGCGGCCGGTGGCCTTCAGGTAGCGGCTGGTGGCGTCGTCGTAGGCGAAGATCGATGTGGTGGCGCCGATCTCGGCGCCCATGTTGCAGATCGTGGCCTTGCCGGTGCAGCTGAGGCTCTCGGCCCCCGGGCCGAAGTACTCGACGATCGCGCCCGTGCCGCCCTTCACGGTGAGGATCTCGGCGACCTTCAAGATGACGTCCTTGGGTGCGGACCAGCCCGACAGGTCGCCGGTGAGCTTCACGCCGATGAGCTTCGGCCACCGGACGTTCCAGGGGAAGCCGGTCATGACGTCCACCGCGTCGGCACCGCCGACGCCCACGGCGATCATGGCGATACCGCCGCCGTTGGGCGTGTGGGAGTCGGTGCCGATGATCATCGCGCCCGGGAAGGCGTACTGCTCCAGCACGACCTGGTGGATGATCCCCGAACCGGGCTTCCAGAAGCCGCCGCCGAAGCGGGCCGACACCGACTCGAGAAAGTCGTAGACCTCCTCGTTGTCGTCGACCGCCGTCATGAGGTCCTTCTTGCCGTCGACGCGAGCCTGGATCAGATGGTCGCAGTGGGTCGTGGTCGGGACCTGGACCTCGTCGAGGCCGGCGGTCATGAACTGCAGCCACGCCATCTGGGCGGTGGCGTCTTGCATGGCGACCCGGTCGGGGCGCAGGTCGACGTAGGAATCGCCCCGGACGAGTTCCTGGTCGGGCCGGTCGAGATGATTGATCAGGATCTTCTCGGACAGGGTGAGGGGTCGGCCGAAACGCTCGCGGGCGGCGCCGATGCGTTCGTCGAGCGTGGCGTAGACGCCTCGGATCAGCTCGATCGGGGTGGATGCAGCGACGGCCATGTTCGGTGTTCCTTCGGGGGTGAGGCGGTCTTCGGGGAGCCTAGGACGCGGCCGGTGGCTGTGGGAGATGACCCGCATGCTGTCGTTTCGCGCTGTTCTCTGATACAAGTGAAAGACAAGTGAGGACTCCCCGCTACCAGCAGATCGCCGATGCCCTGCGAACCCGCATCCTCGCGGGCGAGTTCACCGCGGGACGCCTTCTGCCGTCGGAGTCGGGGCTCGGCGGTGCGTACGACGCGAGCCGGGTCACCATCCGACGAGCGCTCGAACAGCTGCGAGACGAAGGCCTGCTGGCGAGTCGGCAGGGGCTCGGGTGGTACGCGAGCGGTGACAAGCTCCACCAGTCCCTCGACGAACTCGAAACGCTCGAACATCAGCTCACCTCCACCGGTGTCGAGGCGGCTCGTCGCGTCCTCGACTTCTCGTTCAGCGCCGCACCCGCACCCGCCCGGGCCGCGCTCGGCACCGACCGCGTGCTCGCCGTCCGCCGCCTCAACCTCGCCGACGGCGAACCCTTCGCCCGCGTCACGGTCTGGTGCCCGGAGGCCCTCGGCTCCGCCTTCTCCCGAGACGATGTCGAGGCCCGACCCTTCTACGAATTGCTGACCGACACCGCCGGCGTGCACCTCGCCGGAGCGAGTCAGACCATCGTCGCCGGTGCCGCATCGGTCGACGACGCCGAACTGCTCGGCGTGCCGGTCGGATCTCCCGTGCTGATCTGTGAACGAACGACGAGAGCTGCCGATGGAAGCAGCGTGTTGTTCAGCGAGCACGTGTACCCCGGCCATCGCATGGCGTTCACCGTCGATCTGGCGCCCGGCGCCGGCTCCGACGCGCCGGCCGGGTTGCGCCTGGTCGAGTGATGGCTCGCTTCGCGGCCGTCGCCCTCGGGTTCGGCCTGCTCGGCGCGGCGTGCGCGGAGACCGTCGAGGTCGGTCGGGACGAAGCCGTCGAGGTTCTCGTGCTCGACGGGGTCGATCGCGACCGAGCCGTGTGCATCGTCGACGGCATCGACGGGATCGTCGACCTGGCCAAGGTCACCGGGGTCGATCCCGAGATCACCGAGGACGAACTCGCCGATCTCGCCAGTGTCTCGGGCTCGTGTACGAGCCCGAGCGAAGACGGCGCCAGCATCGTCGATCGTGGTTCGCCCGAAGCCCAGCTCGACATCGCCGAAGGAGGCGGCATCACCGCCGAGGTCGAGGCGCGTGTCGCGACCCTCGTCACCGGCGGGCTCGACCCGGTGGTCGGTGAATGCGTGGGTGCGGCGCTGCTCGCCGCCGACGACCCGGCCGCCGCACTCGCCAACGGCAACTTCATCACCGAGGCGATCAGCGTCTGCAGCCGCTGATCAGCAGCGCCGGTCAGCCGCGGACCTTGGCGATGATCTCGTTGGCGTACCAGTCCATCATCGTCAGCTTCTCGTCGAGGCTCTGGGTGTCGGGGCCGGGCTGATAGGCGTCGCGGAAGCCGACGATCACGTCGGTCACGCCGGCGGCTTCGAGCCGTTCGAGGCCATCGGGTGAGTAGGCGTCGAGGCTGATCGCGTGGACGTCGAAGGGGTCGTCGGCCCGGCCGTGTTCGGCCCGTCGTTGTTCGATCACCGCCATCATGCGGGCGAGATCCTCCGCGTCGCCGCCGGCGTGCATCCACCCGTCGCCGAGCGTCGCGGCGCGGGTCAGGGCCATGTCGGAGTGGCCGCCGATCAGGATGGGGACTCGCTGGTCGGGCACCGGACACATCTTCATCGCGTCGAGGTCGTAGAACTCGCCGTGATACTCGAAGTACTCGCCGTCGGCGAAGCCGTTGATGATCTCGATCATCTCGTTCATGCGGGCGCCGCGGCGCGGCCACGGCGCATCGGTCGCTGCGTAGTCCTCGGGCCACGGGCTGGTGCCGACACCGAAGCCGAATCGCCCGCCGGTGATCACGCCGAGCGAGGTGACCTGCTTCGCCACCAGCACCGGGTTCCGGATCGGCAGCTTCACCACGAAGGTCGTGAAGCGCAGCGTCTCGGTCACCGCGGCCAGGTAGGGGATCAGGGTGAAGGGCTCGATGAAGGGCTTGCCTTCGAGGAACTCCCGATTGCCGTCGTCGGTGTAGGGGTAGGTCGAGTCGCTCTCGGCCGGATACATGATCGAGTCGGGCACGACCATCGAATCGAAGCCCGCCGCCTCCGCGGCCGTGGCGAGCGGCGCATACAGGGTGGGGTCGATCATGGATTCGGCGTAGGAGAAACGCATGGTCGGTTTCTAGCCGCCCGGACCTCGCCGGACCCAGCCCGTGGGCCGTCCCGCCCGTCACGCCGAACGATCTCATTGCCCACCTGAACGATCTCATTGCGCGTGGTGCCGTTTGTGGTCTTCCACGGGAGCCCGCAATGCACGGCAGCGCGATCTCGAGTCTCACGGAAGCCGCGCTCGAGTCTGCGCCCGCAGCGCCGCCGCCGGCGATCCCGACGCGGTGGCGATCACCGTCGCGCTCGCCCAGGTGCTGCGAGGTGGCGCGGACCGCCGCGAGTACGCCTACGCTCGGCCCCAGCCCCACCGAGCGCTAGATCTCGGGCCAGCGCTTCTGTCGGGTACGAGCCCGGCGGCTGCGGTCGCCGAGCGCCCACGCTCGGCGCCACTGGCCGGCCTCGGGCCCGGTGAGCGACGGGCTGCCGATCTGGTGGGCGCGACGGCGAGCCGAGTACCAGTCGGTGGTGGCCTCGTCGGCCAAGGCTGCGACCTCGCGCTCAATGCGTGCGGCGAAGCGGGTGGTGTTCTCGTCGTCGGCCGGGGTGATCGCGCGACCGAAGGTCACCGAGGTGTTGCTCGGGCGGGGGAGGGT
>JBCBYI010000041.1:0-406 GCA_039815945.1 Actinomycetota bacterium
CCTGCGGTTCGAACTCAACCGCAGCCTCACCGGTATGGGTCACGTCCGCTACGAAGCGGGCGACGAGATTGTCGCCGACGACCCGGCCTCCGAGCTCGCCCAGCGCCTCTTCGATTCCGGTGGCGTCGCCGCCGTGCACATCTACGCCTCGATGGTCACCGTCACCCTCGCCTCGTCGGACCCCGGCGATCTCGAGACCGTCATCGGCGGGCTCTACACGTACTACCTCCCGGGCGTGGAGATCCCGTCCGACGAGGAACTCATCGCGATGGTCGAGTAGCCGGGCCGTTCTCCGACTCGGAGACGTTGCTCATCAGTGGGCGGGGCTCGGCTCGGGAGTGGCCGCTGCGGCGGCGCTCAGCTCGCCCAGCGGCGGATCCAGGCGTGCATGGCGATGCCGGCCGCG
>JBCBYI010000041.1:416-22510 GCA_039815945.1 Actinomycetota bacterium
GCCGCGACGCCGGCATTGATGCTGCGGGTGGAGCCGTACTGGGCGATCGAACAGACCCGGTCGGCGGCCGCATGGGCCGCAGGCGAGAGCCCCGGACCCTCCTGGCCGAACAGCAGCAGGCTGCGCTCGGGGAGCTCGGTCGATTCGATCGGCACCGAACCGGCGAGGTTGTCGATGCCGACGATCGGGAGAGGTCCAGCCTCGTGACCTCGAGCCCACTCGACCAGGGCGTCGATCGACTCGTGATGGCGGACGTGCTGGTAGACGTCGGTCATCATCGCCCCTCGACGATTCCACTTGCGTTTACCGACGATGTGGACCTCGGCGGCGAGGAAGGCGTTGGCGGTGCGCACCACCGTGCCGATGTTGCGGTCGTGCTCCCAGTTCTCGATCGCGACGTGGAACGGGTGGCGCCTCGTGTCGAGATCGGCGACGATCGCGTCGACCGTCCAGTAGCGGTACTCGTCGAGCACGTTGCGTCGATCGCCCTCGGCCAGCAGCGTGGGGTCGAGCCGGGGGTCGTCGGGCCAGGGTTCGGGATGCGGCCCGACGCCGACCTCGGTCGCGGCCCCTATCGCAGGTTCGGTCACCGGATCTGAGGCACGCCGGGGCCGCCCCGGCCCCGTCGGCGGCCGCGTCGACCTCGGCCCGAGCCGGTCGCCCGGGCGTCGGGGTCGCGGAGGTCGTTGTCGCCTGGGATCTGATGCACGTGATCGGTCCAGGCCGAGCCGTTCCAGTACCGCAACGTCGCCGGTGTGCCCGACGGGTCGGCGTACCAGCCGGCCTTGGCGTGGTCGGGATCGTCGTCGTCCTCGGCGACCTCGCCGACGCCGGCGAAGATCGAGTCGAGGTCGACCGATCGAGCCGCCGCACCCTCGAACAGCGATGCCCGGCCTGGGGTCTCGACCGCGGCGGCGACCGATTCGGGGTGGCTGCGGTCGTCCTGCATGGTGCGCAGGGCCTCCGAGACGCTCGGGTCGGGCCCCTCGTAGGGCGGCAGGCCCTCCATCTCGCGCAGGAGGTTGATGCGTTCGGCCAGCGGAGGGTGGGTCGAGAAGCGGTCGTTGAACTTGCGGCCGCGATCGTCGGCCTCGTGATCGTCGGGCGACTCGATCCACAGATGCGAGGTGGCGTGCGAGGTGCGCTTCACGACCGTGATGTCGGCGTCGAGCTTTTCCAGCGCCCCACGCAACCCGCCCGGGTAGCGGGTGATCTCGACCGCCGTCGCGTCGGCGAGCGACTCGCGGCTGCGCGACACCGCGGCCTTGAGCAGCGCGGCGGCGAGCGGGGCCAGGATGGCGACGAAGACGACCGCGGCGATCACGATCAGCACCTGGGCGCCGCCCCCGCCGTTGTTGTCGCTTCGGCGCCGATGCGAGGCGCCACCACCGGTGAGGGCGCCCCAGTAGAGCATCCGGAAGAAGATGTCGGAGATCATCGCGATGGCGCCGGCGGTGGCGACCGCGACCGTCATCACTAAGATGTCGCCGTTGCGGATGTGGGCGACCTCGTGGGCGATGACGCCCTCGAGTTCGGCCCGGTTCATCTTGTCCATCAGGCCGGTGGTGACGGCGACGGCGGCGTTCTCGGGGTTGCGGCCGGTGGCGAAGGCGTTGGGGGAGGGGTCGTGCACGACGTACACGCCGGGCTTGGGCACGCCCGCAGCGATCGAGACCTCTTCGACCAGGTTGTGCAGCCGACCGAACTCCTCACGGGGCGCGGGGCGGGCGCGGGTCGCGTTGAGCGCGATCGAGGCCGACGAGAAGTACGAACTGAAGGTGATGCCGAACGAGATCACGACGGCGAACACCACGCCGATCAGGCCGCCTCCGACGATCACGCTCACTGCGATGCCGACCATCACCAGCAGGACGAAGAACGAGAACATCAACAGCCAGGTGCGGCGTCGGTTCTGCGCGATGAGGTCGTAGAAGTCGGGCCGTTCAGCCATGGACCAACCGTACCGGCGCCCGGTTCGCCGCGGTGGCGCGGGGCGTGGTTATGGTGAGCGGCGACATGGACGCAGCCACCGCGTTGTATGCATCGGCTGCCGTGTTGCTGGTGATCGCCGGGGCGGTGAAGGTGATCCGACCAGCGACGACGGCCGCACTCGTCGAGGATCTCGGCGCGCCCACCCGCGGGCCCATCACCGGCACCCGCCTGACCCTCGCGCTCGGCGCGACCGAGATCGGCCTCGGCATCGCCGCCCTCGTCGCCGAGATCGCCCTCGTCGCCGTCGCGGTGGGCGGCCTCTACGTCGTGTTCGCCGCCACCGTGTGGCGGGCGATGTCGATCGGGGCCGAGTCGTGTGGCTGTTTCGGACGGGTCGAGGCGCCGCCGAGCTGGTTGCACGTCATCGGCAACCTCGTGCTCGCCGCCTGTTCGTTCGTCGCCGCCGCCGGCCGGTCGCCGCTCGAGGTGATGGAGGATCAGCCCGCCGCCGGGATCGGCTTCGTCGTCATGATCGGCGTGTTGGCGGGACTCGAACTCGTCTTCTTCACCGCCCTCCCCGAGGCCCTCGAGGCCCGCAAGCCGACCCGGGCGATCCGCTGATGAGCCGCACCGTCGTCGACACCCTCAGCCGCATCGTCGACCGGCGATCGAGCCGGCGCGGGTTCCTGTCGAAGTCGGCGATGGGGGCCACGGCGATCGCGGTCGCGCCGGCCGCGTACGTGCTGCGCCCGACCACCGCCCACGCCGCGATCTGCAGCTGCCAGGGCCTCGACTGCGACTGTCTCGACGGCTGCTGCGACGGCTACACCGACTTCTGCTGCTTCCTGTCCGGGGAGAACCTCTGCCCGCCGGGCACGATCGTGGCCGGCTGGTGGAAAGCCGACGGCAGCGGGTTCTGCGACATCGACGGTCCCCGTCCTCGCTACTACCTCGACTGCAACCTGCCGTGCGACGACGGCTGTGGCTGCGACGGCTCCGGTGTGTGCGAGAGCGAGTGCACGTCGGCCGACTGTCGCTGCGCCGGCGGCGACTGCCACTCGCGTGCCGTCGACTGCACCCGGTTCCGGTACGGCCAGTGCAACCAGCACGTGCCGTGCGTCGGCCCGATCGCCTGTCGCATCATCACGTGCGTGCCCCCGTGGGACTGGGACCCGTCGTGCACGACCGAGGTCGCCACCGACAACAACACCCGCTTCCACGACCGGCCCTGCCTGCACGACGGCTTCACCGACATCGCCCCCAACGCCTGGTACACCGAGTCCGTCCACTGGATGCTCGACGAGGGGCTCACGACCGGCTTCACCGACGATCTCTTCGGGCCGCGCGAACCCGCCACCCGCGCCCACATCGCCACCTTCCTGTGGCGCTACGTCGGCCGGCCGGTGCCGTCGGCTCCGGCGCCGTTCACCGACGTCGTGCCCGGCTCCTTCTATGAGGATGCCGTCACCTGGATGGCGGCCGAGGGCATCACCACGGGCACGTCGCCCACCACCTTCACCCCCGACCGGTTGATCACCCGGGCCGAGACGATCACCTTCCTGTGGCGCGCCGCCGGCGAGCCGTCGGGCGATTCGGGTCACGGGTTCGTCGACGTCGAACCGTCGGACTTCTACGCCCGCGCCGTCGCCTGGGCGAAGGATGCAGGCATCACCCAGGGCACGAGCGCCACCGAGTTCTCGCCCGACCAGGACGTCGACCGGGCCCAGATCGCGGCCTTCCTCTTCCGCTACCACCGCAACGTGGTGCTCGGAGTCCCGGGATGACCGTCCTCGTGATCTTGTTGGCGATCGCCGTCGGCATCTTGTCGGTGATCGTGTTCGGTCTGTTGCGCACCCACGCCGAGATCCTGCGGGCCCTCGACCGGGCCGGCGTGCCGCTCGAAGGGGGCAGGGGGGCGAACCCGACGAGTCCCGTCACGATCGGTCCGGGTCCCGCGCCGCGGGCCACCGCCGACACCGAGGTCGCGGACATCACCGGTGTCGTGCCCGGAGGCGGCCCGGTCAAGGTCGCGCTGTCGGGTTCGCATCACACCCTGCTCGCGTTCCTCTCTTCTGGGTGTCGGACCTGCCAGCACTTCTGGGAGGTCTTCCGCGACACGACGCTCGAGCTCCCCGGCACCGACACCCGGCTCGTGATCGTCGCCCAGGACGCCGAACACGACTCGGCGTCCCGGCTCGCCGAACTCGCCCCGCCCGGGGTGCGCATGGTGAGCTCGTCGGCGACCTGGCAGGCCCTCGAGATCCCCGGCAGCCCGTTCTTCGCCCTCGTCGACGGCACCGACCGGGCGGTCGTCGGCTCCGGCACCGCCACCACGTGGGAGCAGATCTCGGGCCTGCTCGGCCAGGCCGTCGGCGACGCCGCCATCGCCGGGGGAGCGGTGCCGCCCGGTGGCTTCACCAGCGCCGACGAGGCCCTCGGCGCAGCCGGCATCGGGCCCGGTCACCCGAGCCTGTACCCCGACCGCGACGCGGGCCCGGCCGCCGGCCCCGACCGCCCCGACGCGGGGGCCCCGACGTGACCGAACTGCTTTTTGTCGCGTTGGTGCTCGCCGTCACGACCGTCGCCGCGGTCCGCGCGGCGTGGTCGCCTTGAGGTGTGTCGATGCTGACCAGCATCACGCCGCTCGGTGAGCGGGCACGCGGACAACGATGGGGGCTGACCGCTTCGGCGCTGGCGCTCGGCCATCTGGTGGGCGGTGCCCTGCTCGGCATCGTGCTCGCCACGCTCGGCATGTTCGTCAGGGCGCCGTTCGGTGGGCTGACGACGGCCGGCCAGGTGGTCGTCGTCGCGCTCGCTGTGATCGGCGCCGCGGCGTTCGACCTGTCGGGTCGTACCATGCCGGGACGTCGCCAGGTCGACGAGACCTGGCTCACCACCTATCGGGGCTGGGTCTACGGATTCGGGTTCGGTGTGCAGCTTGGCCTCGGGTTCGTCACCGTCGTGAACACGGCGCTGTTCGTCGCGGTCGTGGTTGCCGGGATCGTCGTCGGGCCGGCGGGTGCCGTGGCGCTCGGGGTGTACTACGGCGGTCTCCGGGCCGTGATGGCGCTCGGCAACGCACGGGTCCGTTCGGTCGACGATCTCAAGGACCTCCACCGTCGCCTCGACGCCGTCGATCAGCGGGTGCGGATCGGCGGTGCCTCCGCGGTCGGCGTCCTCGGTGTCATCGCCGGTGTCGCCGCCGGAGTGGCCGGCGCATGAGTTTCCAGATCGCACTCAGCGGCGTCGGGATCGACGTTCCCGATGGCTGGGAGGCCGAGCTCGCCTGGGCCGAGGGGTCGCCGGTGCCGTCGGACTTCTCGCTCGCGGCGACCGGCGGGGGTCGGGTGGTGGCCCACCTCGCCAACTTCGTCATGCCGGCCGAGCGGGGCGACTACGGCTCCGGCGCGGTCGAGATCATGGACGCCAACGCGGTGTTCGTCGCCCTGCTCGAGTTCGATCGATCGAGTCGACCGGGCGCCCTGTTCGAGTCGGTGCAGGGTCTGCCGGTCGATCTGAAGGGTCGAGACTTCTCACCCGACCAGCGTCAGCGCCGCCTGCCCGGTCAGTCGGGGCTGCAACGGTTCTTCACGGTGGGCGAGCGGCGGTTCGTCCTCTACGTCGTGATCGGCTCGCACCGGCTCCGAGACGTGCTGGCGCCTGAGGTCAACCGGCTCCTTCGGCGGATCACGATCCGCTGAACCGGGCTGGCTTCGCCCGGCCCAGCCCAGCCCGGCCCAGCCCAGCCGGGCCCAGCCCGGCCCAGCCCAGCCGGGCCCAGCCCGGCCCAGCCCGGCCCAATCGGTCAGCGGGCCTGGCAGACCGGGCACCAGGTGGTGGTGCGGGCGTCGATGACCCGGGTCCGTAGCTCCTCGCCGCACCGTAGGCACGGTTCGCCGCCTCGGCCGTAGCAGGCGAGCTCGTGTTGATTGCCACCCTGGGCGCCGTCGGAGTCGACATAGTCCCGCAGGGTCGTGCCGCCGTGTTCGAGCCCCGACTCCAGCGCTCGCCGGATGGCGACGACGAGCTCGTCAGCCCGTTCCCGGGACAGGCGCCGGGTGGCCGGGTTGATGCGTGCGTCCCACAGGGCCTCGTCGGCGTAGATGTTGCCGACCCCCGCGACCGCTCGTTGCGCCAACAGGATCGTCTTGAGGTGCCGGTCGCTGCGCTTCACGAACGCGGCGAGGTGCTTGCCCGTGAAGTCGGGATCCCACGGCTCGGGCCCGAGCGCGTGCAGCGTCGGGATGTAGCGGTACTGCCCGGCCTCGACCACGTGAATGCGTCCGAACCGGCGGATGTCGTGGAAGGTCAGCACCCGGTCGTCGTCGAGTCGCCACCAGGCCCGCAGGTGCGGCTCGGCCGCCGGGTCGTCGAGCGGCGGCGCCTGGCCCCCCTCATGCACGGCGAGCCGGCCGGTCATCCCGAGATGCACGATCAGTTCGCGCCTCGGGCTGCTGTCATCGCCTAGGCCAGCGCCTGGGCCGGCGCCTGGGTCGTCGTCGGGATCCAGATCGAACAGCAGGTACTTGCCCCGACGTCGGGCTCCGACGATCTCGGTGCCCGCCGCATCGAGTGCCGGCGTGAACTTCGCCGACCAATGCGACCCGGCGTCGATGATCGCGGCGCCCACCAACTTGGGTTCGAGCTGGCGTCGGATCGTCTCGACCTCGGGGAGTTCGGGCACGGGAGCACCCTAGGCCCGGCGCCGAGCACCCGAGACGCCGTGGCTGTCCGCTCCCGAAGGCATTCCGCTCGTGGCTGTCTTGCTCGTGGCTGTCTTGCTCGTGGCTGTCTTGCTCGTGGCCCTCTTCTCCCGTAGACACCCGAGCGCGACCGCGCCGGTAGGCTCGGCGGCTCGTGACCGACCAGGACGCTGCCCCGCCCGATCCGGCGCCCGACCCGGATCTCACCCCGCTGATCGACGCGCTCATCGCCGACGCGATCGAGCAGGCCGACGAGCTGCTCGAGCTCGACGCGGTGCGAGCCGAGCTGTGGGCGGCTGATCTCGTCGCCCTGGCCGCCGAGATCGCCGGCGACGCACCCGCCGTGGTCGTCGAGGCGCTCGCCACCGCCGGCGGGCCTGGCCCCGCCGCCGGGCTGTGGGCGATCGATGCGGTGTCGGATCTCGTCGACCTGCGTGACCCGGCCCTCGAACCAGCGCCGGCATGGGCCGACCAGCTGCTCTCCTCGACCTGCGAAGCGGCCTGGATCATCGGTGATTGGCGTGGCGACTCCGCTGCCTTCCGTTTCGTCGACGCCACCGACGAGCGTCACGTCGTCGTGCTCGATCTGATCCCGGGAACGGACACCGGCACCGCCCACGGGTCGTCGGAAACGATCGGCGAGGCGACCGTCGGTCCGGTCGAGCTGCTCGACGCGGCCGCCGACGAATCGGCGAATCTGCAGACCCGCTCGATCCCCGCGTCGGATCTCGCCGCCCGGGTCGCGGCGGCCATCCGAGCCACCACCGAGCCGTCGGCGTCGTTCGTCGCGGTCGGTCGGGTCGTGCTGGCCCGCCTGTCGACCTTCGGGATCGATGATCTGGAACCGCCGGTGTGGGTCGATCCCGACATCCCCGAGCTTCCCGAACGCGATCCCGACGACGACGCCTGGGCCGCCGATGTCGTGCGCCGTGCCCTCGGCGAACCTGGCCGACCCGAGTCCGCGGCGACCACGGCCGCCGCCGCCACGTTGCGGGCCGCCGCGGCCGACGACGACCTGCTCGCCCAGTGGCTCGCCGCCTCGCCCGGCCCCGTGGATCTCGACGAACCCGACCTCGAGGTGGTGCTCGCCGCCCTCGCGGCTGCGGTCGCTCCGGCGTCGCTGGCGCCGCTCGCGACCGACGCCCGGCAAGCGGTGCTCGAACTCGAGTTCGCCGACTGGCTGGGCGCAGTGCTCGGTCTCGTCCGGGCCGGCGCCGGCACCCTCGTCGATCCCGGTGGGCTCGTCGATCACGTCAACCGCTGCCCGGAGGTGACCTCGACGATCCCGAAGGCGGACCGGGCCCGAGTGGCGTGGGCGTTCGCGGTCGCCACCGAGAGCTGGGTGGCGCTCGGCCTCGTCGACGACGACGACCGCTTGACCGACTTCGGCGCCACGATCCTGCCGGCCGTCTTGCTGCGAGCTTGGCACTCGGCCTGACCTCGTCGTCGTGACACGCGAGGATGCGGTCATGAGCACGCCGTTCGTCCCTCCGCCGCTTGATCCTGCCGCCGTCGCCGAACTCGGTCGCCGCTTCCGCACCCTGCACGACGCCGGCACGTTCGTGATGGCCAACGTCGCCGATACCGGCACGGCGGCGGCGGTCGCCGGGGTCGGAATCGAAGCGATCGCCACCACGAGTTCCGGTCACGCCATGACGATCGGACGTGACGATGCCGCCGGGGAGGTGTCGATGGAGGAGCACGCCGAGCACACCGAGCTGCTGGTCCGGGCCGTGTCGGTGCCGTGCAACGTCGACGCCGAGAACGGCTACGGCCACGAACCCGAGGACATGGCTGCGGCGGTCGAACACTTCGCCGCGACGGGCGCGGCAGGCATGGGGATCGAGGACTGGTCGGGAGATCCGTCGATCGGCGCCTACGACCGGGCCAAGGCGATCGCCCGGATCGAAGCGGCGGTCGAGGCAGCCGAGGCGCTCGATCGGCCGTTCACGATCACCGGCCGCACCGAGGTCTTGCTCTACGGACTCGACGGCGGCCTGGCCGAGGCCCTCGCCCGGCTCCAGGGCATGGCCGAGGTCGGCGCCCACTGTCTGTATGCGCCGGGAACGTGGGATCTCGACACGATCCGCACGGTCGTCGACGAGGCCGGCGGGCCGGTCAACGTGTTGTTGCCGCTCGGGCGGCCGTCGTTCGTGCCCGCGGCATCGCCGAGCCTCGGGTACGACGAACTCGCCGGCGCCGGCGTGCGCCGGATCAGCATCGGCGGCTCGCTCTATCAGGCCCAGGTCAACTTCGCCGCCGACCTGATGCGCCGGACGCTCGCCGGCGGTGTGTTCGCCACGCCGGTCATGGAGTGATGCCGACCCGACGGTCGGTCTCGAGGGAGTTATCCACAGGTCGAACTTCAGTCAGAAACTTGGTGAACAGTCGGTAACCGGCCTCACGGATTCACCCTCGTGGTCGAAGCTGGAAGGGTGCAGACGACGATGACGACGGTGGGCGACCTCACGACCCGTCGTCAGTTGCTGCCCGCATCGACCCCGAGCTCGTTCGTCGACGCGACCTTTCGAGCCGAGCATCGTGCCGTGTCGGTGGTGGTCGCCCACGAGACCGAGGGCGCAGTGCTCGTTTCTCGATCGTCGTTCTACGAGGCGATGGCCGGCCCGCTCGGCTACGGCTGGGCCCTGAACCAGGAGCGGTCGATCTCGTCGTTGATCGAACGCGGTATGCCGGTCGACCGGGTTCATGCCGCCTGGAACGATCCCCTGATCGAAGTCGGGCTCAGCCTGTTGGCCGATGGTCTGCCGAACGACACCGAGGATCTCCTCGTCGATCTCACGGCCGGCACGTACGGGACCGTTTCCGTGGCTGAGGTGTTGCGTTGGGTCGGCGGGGCGTACATCGACCAGTCGATCGAACTCGAGAACCGCGAGCGCCGGTTCCGGGCGCTGGTGCAATCCGGTTCGGATGCGATTGTGGTCGTGGGGCCGGACCACGTTCTCGACTACGCGAGTCCGGCGTACCTGGCCCTCACGGGTCTCGACGGCGACGATGCCCTCGGCGTCGACCCGATGGAGCTGATCCATCCTCCGGATCGCGATGACGTCGGTCGAGCCCGCGATGCGGCACTCGCCGCTCCGGGAACGAGTCACACCGTGCGGGCTCGCTTGTGTCGTTCCGACGGTGCACTTCGTTCGTGCGAGATCCGCGTGCGCAGCATGATGAGCGATCCCGCCGTGAGCGGCTTGGTGGTCAACATCCGTGATGTGACCGAAGAACGCCGGCTCGAGGAGGATCTGCGCCGCCAGGCCCTGCACGATCCGCTGACCGGCCTCCCGAACCGGGTGCTGTTCTCGCGTTGGCTCGAACGCCACGCCGCGACGGGCCCGTCGGCGCTGCGAGGTCTGGGGGTCATCTACTTCGATCTCGACGGCTTCAAGGGGGTGAACGACTCGTTCGGTCACGCGACCGGCGATCGGGTGCTGGTCGAGGCCGGGCGTCGGCTGACTCAGGTGTCGGAGCAGGTGAAGATGCTCGCCAGACTCTCCGGCGACGAGTTCGCAGCCATCGTCGGGCCCGCGTCGCACGATGCCGACCGTGTCGCGATCGCCTTGCGGGACTCCTTGCACGAGCCGGTGGTCGTGGAAGGCCGCAAGCACCACGTTCGAGCGAGTTTCGGTGTGGTGGTGGGCACCGGCGACGAGGTCTCGACGTCGGAACTGTTGCGCCGTGCCGATGTCGCGATGTACGCCGCCAAGCAGAGCGGGCGCGATGCCGTGCACGTCTGGAACCCACAGACCGACGAGCGGTTCGCATCTCGGTTGTCGATGGCGCCAGACCTCGCTGCCGCAATCGAGAGCGACGGCATCCACCTCGTCTACCAGCCGTATTTCTCGTTGGTGACGGGAGCGCTCGTCGGCATCGAGGCGCTGTGTCGCTGGCAGCATCCGGTACGGGGCATGGTGACGCCACCGGAGTTCATCGCCCTCGCCGAACGCAGCGGCCTCGTCGCGAGTCTCGGTCGGTGGGTGCTGGCGACGGCGACCCGCCAGGCAGCGCAGTGGCGTCGCCAGGGCGTGATCGGACCGGAGGTGACGATGAGTGTGAACGTCGCCCCCGGCGAGTTGCTCGACGTCGGCTTCGAACCCGGCACCGCCGAGGCATTGGCCGCGTCGGGCCTGCCGCCGACTGCGCTGCAGCTCGAGGTGACCGAGTCGGCGATCATCGCGGACACCGACGTCGCTGCGAACGTGCTCGGCCGGCTCCGCGACGCAGGAATCCGGATCGCGGTCGACGATTTTGGCACCGGCTATGCGTCGATGGATTACCTGCGGCTGCTTCCCGTCGATGTCATCAAGATCGATCAGTCGTTCGTCGCCGGTCTCGCCGACCACGCTCGTGATGAGTTGATCGTCAACGGCATCGTGCGTCTCGCCGAGGCCCTCGAGGTGGAGGTGGTCGCCGAAGGGGTCGAGCAGCAACTCCAAGCCGAGCTCCTTCACGCGATGGGCTGCGACAGCGCCCAGGGTTACTTCTTCGCCCGTCCCGTCATGCCGGAGGTCTTCGCCGCGACGGTGACGGCAGCAGCCGGTCCGTGGCCCTGGACGACGCATGGCGCACGAGCCGCGGCCGGCACGATCAACCCGCAGATCTCGACGGTCGCCTGACAGATCGGCGCCGCTCACACCGTCTCCTCTCGGAGCCACCGACGAGAGGAACGCCCATGGCCGACATCACCCGCCGCGCCGCCCGCAAGCTCGAGACGCACCTGCAAGCGGGCGAGCTGGTGCGCGCCGCCCTGCTGTGCGAGCCCCGCGGCACCTATGGCGTCGGCTCGCTCGCCCTTGCGGCGCTGCCGCGCACGACCGATCGTCGGCTCGCTCGGCGAGCGGCCGATGAACGAAGTGGTCTCGCCGGCCTCCTTCCCGGCTCGTCGTTCGCGCTGGTGATGACGTCGGATCGGGTGCTCGTCTCCGCGACCGGCGGGATCCGTTTCGCCGAGCCCGAACCGATCTACGAACACGAGGACGTGTTCGCCGGCGAGCTCGCGACGAAGGGCCTCGGCCGCCGGCTCACCCTGGTGTTCGTCGACGGCAGCGCCACCGACGTCGATCTGCAACGTGGTCAACCCGTCGAGCGGGCGATCGAACTCCTCGGGCCTGCGCCCACCGTCTGATCACGGTGGTGCGAGTGTCCATCCGCCGCTGGGATCCCGGTGGACGTGCCAGTTCTTGTCGTGGATGAGGTGGTGGTGGTGTTTGCACACGAGGACGAGGTTCTCGATGTCGGTGGGTCCGTGGTGGCGTCGGAATCGGACGTGGTGGGCTTCGCAGCGTGATGGGTGTGCGCCGCAGGCGATGCAGCCGCGGTCGCGGGCGATCAGCGCCCGCAGCTGGTTGTCGTCGGCGAGCCGAACCCGGTCGCCGTGCCACAGCGCTCGGCCGTTGCCGTCGAACACGATGCCATAGAGATCGGAGATGCACGCCAACCGTTCGACTTCGGCCTCCGGTAGCGGCCCGACACCCGGTATGGCGCCCGTGCCGTCGGTCTGGGCGACGATGACCATCTGGTGGCGCACCGGGCCAGAGTCGTCACGCACGCCGCCGCCCAGGATCAGCGACGCGACGGCGTCGGCTCGCCGCTGCTCGGGGGTGCGGGTCTGTTCGGCACCGTCGCGGCCGCCGTCGAGGCGCCAGAGCCGGTCGGTCTCGGCGTCGACGGCGGCTCGGATCTCGGCGAAGGTGACGTCGTCGCATTCGACGTGCAGTACGCCCATGTCGGCGCTGCGCATCGAGCAGCGTCGCCGAGCCCGCTGGCGTTCCAGCCGACGTTGCAGTTCGGTGTCGTCGGCTTCGCGGCGGATGAAGTCGTCGACCTCGCGTCGCATCGCGTCGGCCGGTTTCGATTTCGCGACCCGCACCAGCCCAGAGGAAGCGACCGCTTCGACCGAGGTGCGTTCAGCCGCTCGGGCCATCACGTCCACGTGCGCGCCCGACACCTCACCCGTCGCCAACGCTGCATCCAGGCGAGGCACCGCTGCGAGCAGCTCGCCTCGAGCGACGGCCCGGTCGGCCTCACGCTGCGTGCACCGAGTCGCGCCTCGCACCGCGGAGGCCTCACCCAACCGGGCCGCGACCCGCGCCTCGAAGCGATCCAACGCGGCCCGCAGCCGAGCCGCGCCCGCGAGCAGATCGCGCAACGCCCCAGCGTCAGCAGTCTCGATGTCGAGTGCGCCAAGCGCACGCGTCGCGTCCTCAAACACGGATCCCCCTCCTTCCGAAAGGCCAGGGGAGAGCTACGGGTGAGGACCAGACAGACAAACCGTGCCCGGTGAGCGGCGTCCCGCCACTCTAGCAGCACCCGACGACAAAAGCGAACACATGTTCGTCGAGGGTGGTCGAAGGGCCCGAACGGCCCAGAGCAGAAGGTCCCGGAACGGGGCTGAAAGGACCATGTGACCGGGACCGGTGGCCCACCTTTTGGGTCGTTCGGGCCATGCAGCCGACTCTCGATTGTGCCGTTGTGACTACATCAGCTCGCCTTCGCCAGAGGCGAAATGACCAGGGAGTCCACCCCATGAACCGCCACCTCGCTGATCACCCGGATCAGATGAACGACCGAGGCGCCTCGCTCGTCGAGTACGTCCTGTTGTTGTCGCTGATCGTCCTCGTGTGCCTCGCCAGCCTCTCCGCCTTCGGGGAAGGCATCGGCGACAGCATCGACGACTCCGCCAACCGGGTGGTGACCGCGACCGGTTGATCACTACGCTCGCCGGTGTGATCGAGATCGGACTCACCGGCGGCATCGGATCGGGCAAGTCGACCGTCGCCGACCTCCTCGTGGAGCGCGGCGCCGTGCTGATCGACGCCGACCGCATCGTTCGAGAGTTGCAGGCTCCCGGTGGTTCGGTGTTCGCAGCGATGGTCGAACGATGGGGCGACGACATCGTGGCCGAGGATGGCACCCTCGACCGGCAGGCCGTCGCCGAGATCGTCTTCAACGACGAGGACGAACTCACAGCCCTGAACGATCTCCTCCACCCGGCCGTGGGGGAGGAGATGAAGGCCCAGCGGGAGGCGGTCGAAGGCACCGACGCCGTCGTGGTGCTCGACATCCCGCTCCTGGTGCGAGCTGACGGCACCTCTGACAAGGACCGCTACGCCAATCTGGCCGGCATCGTGGTGGTCGATGTCGACACCGACATCGCCGTGGAACGGCTCGTCGGGTTCCGCGGATTCTCCGAGGACGACGCCCGAGCCCGCATGGCCAACCAGGCCAGCCGAGCCGACCGATGCGCCGTCGCCGACATCGTGATCGACAACTCGGGTCCGCTCGACGACCTCGCCGCCCAGGTCGACGAGGCGTGGGCGTGGATGCGGTCGTTGCCGGACTGACGTCGACTCAGCCGAGTTCTTCGGCGAGGCGGTGGGCTTGGGCCCGACCGGCTTCGGCAAGGGCGGTGAACACCTCGGCCGGCTCTCCGGACAGCAGTGACGCAGCGGCCAACGCGTCGCCGAAGAGGTGGGCCGAGAGGTCCGCCAACGGCGACAGCGAGCCGCCGAGGCCGAACGGCTCGCTCGATTGTGAAGGGGCGAGCGCCCGAACGAGCTGCCGCCCCGGCGGGGTGCTCGGCAGATCGACCAGGTCGTCGGCGAGTTGGTAGGCGCGGCCGTACGCCATGCCGAAGTCCTGCAGGGCGCCGAGCGTCGTCGCGTCGGCCTGGCCGAGTTCGGCGCCGGCGACGAGCGCGAACGTGAACAGGCTGGCCGTCTTGCCGTCGACCGACCGCCAGTAGTCGTCGGCGGTCCACTCGCCGGCCTGCACGCAGAGTTCTTCGTGCTGCTGGCCGTCGCAGAGCGCCATCAGGCATCGGGCCATCCCCGCGGCGCAGGTTCCCGAGATCGAAGAGGTGAGCTGGAACGCGCTGCCGATGATGCGATCACCGGCGACGATCGAGGTCCCCTCGTCGAATGACGCGAACAGCGTCGGGTGGCCGCGCCGCTCGAGGTCGCCGTCGATCACGTCGTCGTGGACCAGCGTCGCGAGGTGAAGCAGTTCGACCGACGCGGCCAGCGCTTCGAGGCGGTGGGGTGGCGGCGCGACGGTGCCGGCGCGGCTCGCCAGCCGCACCATCCGGGCTCGCGTGCGCTTCCCGCCGGCGGCGATCGGTGCCAGGGTCGCCCGGATCGCGTCGGGCTGGTCGGCCATGGCCGCCTCGAGGTGATCCTCCATGGTGGCGTTCGTGTCGACGGGAGCCATCGAGACGTCGAACCGATGATGATGCGCCGTGGGGCTGGTCATGGTCATGGTGGGGGCGGTCCTTTCGGGGCCGGGCCGGGATCAGATCGCGGACCGGTCGGGGGTGAGGGAGTTCGTGTCGACGGCGACGGACACGGCCGATCGGCGGCGGGCCCGTTCGATCGTCGTCATGTGCGGGACGGTGAGGGCGGCGAGACCGACGATCACGAGACGGATCACGGCGTCGTCGGTGTCGGCGGTCGACTCGATGAGCGGCCACGCGATCGCAGCCAGACCGACGGTGAGCACGGTGAAGACGGCGGCGGTGGCGACGGCGGTTCGACGTTCGATCCTGCTCCGGTCGATCACCGCACCGATGTGGCGGGGGCTGTGGAGCGCACAGAAGTACGTACCGAACGCGATCAGTGGGGGTGCGATGGCGGCGAGGGCGACGATCGCACCGATCTCCGCAGGAACGGAGCGATCGCCACTGCGCAGCCCCAGGGTGATCGCGACCAGCACCGCGGCCGGGGCGAGGATCCCGGCGGCCGAGATCATCAGGTCGGCGGTCGTCTCGTCGGCGAGGGGCTCGAGGAGCGATGCCGACTCGTCGGGCTGGAACCACAGCGGTGAGAGCACGACGGCGGCGCCACCAGCGGCCCGCCCGATCGAGGGGATGGCGGACCAGTCGCCGCCGAAGTGGAGCGCGCTGACGACGAAGAAGGCGGGGAGGGCGAGCGCGGGCACGGCGAGCCACATGCCGGTCGTCGCCGCGGCGAGCACGACGTAGCCGACGAGATAGCGGCCGAGCGACGACACGCCGTCGACCAGGCCGGCGTCGTGGGCGATCACCGGATCGAGTGCACCGTGGGGCAGCCCGACCAGTGCGACGACGATCGCGAGCCCGACGACCTGCACGCCGACAGGCGGCTCGACGCCTGCGATCGAGGCGAGGGCGACCAGCGCAGCGACGGTCACGAAGACCGGCGTGAGGGTCGGTCGCGACTTCATCGGCTGCTCCGGACGAGCTCGCGCAGGAACGGGAGCTTCGGCAGCGCCTGGACGACGTGGGCGAAATCGACGAGGCGGGCGTCGTCGGAGAGGAACCGAGCGAGCGTTTCGGGGCGAAGGCGCTCGCCGAGGGCCGAGAAGATCTCGGGGGCGAGCTCCGGACGCTGATCGAGGACCTGGAGGAAGAGGCCGTCGACCAGCCGTCGCCAGGTGGGCTCGGCCGGATGCGAGATCGGGACATCGCCGGCCGCCAGTCGGGCCGCGTTCAGATGGGCCCAGCGTTGGATCCGCAGGAACGCGTACCCGGTCGACGCACGGGCGGCGCCCGCCCGGATCCCGGCCGTGATCACCCCGTCGGTCGCCGCCGGGGGCGCCGCGGTGGTCATCGGCAAGAAGCCACCTTCGCGTCGCAGCATCTGGACGTCGGCACCATCGGCGATCTGCTCGACGGAGACGTCGAGGTCGTGCTCGAGCCGGGCGGTGGATCCGACCCGCCCGAAGCGGGTCTCCTCGATGAGTGCGTGGCGCTCGCTGAACGGCAGCACGTACGTGAACCGGAAGCCGAGATCGTCGGCCTGCATGTCGAGCATGAGCCCGGCCTCGGCGGGGTCGAAACGGTCGGCCGAGAACTCGACCTCGTGGCCCACGAACCGCTGTCCGTAGGCACTCGGGGCGGCCGGCGTCGGCCGGGTGTCGACCACGTG
Organism: Actinomycetota bacterium; assembly: GCA_039815945.1. GTDB lineage: Bacteria > Actinomycetota > Acidimicrobiia > Acidimicrobiales > Aldehydirespiratoraceae > UBA11606. Next base: position 16,966 of record JBCBYI010000041.1, read on the forward strand.
GTGCGCGAGGAGGTCGCCCCCGTCGGTCGCGACTCGGTACGCCGAGCGCTCACGGGTCACCGAGTCCACCGTCGTGCCCAGGACCAACTCGACGTTGTCGTGTTGATCGATCCGCTTGCGCATTGCCTCGGCGAACCGATCGGCGGCCAATGCGTGGTACGAGACGTCGGCGGTCGGGCGGTGGAGTGCGGTGGTCTGCGGCGTCGAGAAGCGCCAGGTGTCCCACCGGTGCGAGGCGATGTCGGACCACTCGTGCTCCCGAGGCGCCCAGAACGACCAGGTCCGGTCGTTGGCGTATTCGGTGCGGGCCTCGAGGACCCGGACGGTCGGGGGCGCGGCGAGGTCGGCGAGACGGGCGGCGAGCGACAGGCCCGCGCAGCCGCCACCGAGGACGACGAGATCGACCGGCGTCACCGTGGCCCCCCGTTCGCTCACGCCGCGAGGACGGACGGGTTGGAGCCCGGCAGGCCGACGAGGTGGGTGTGGAGGGTGGCGTCGTGGACGCGGTTGACGTGGACCCGGGCCCGGCGCTCGCGCACGAGCGCACCGCCGGCGACGACGAGCTTGCGGGTGGGGACGACGATGCGCCCGTTCCAGGTCCGATAGCCGTTGCGGCGCAGCCGCTCACCGATCTCGCGGTACACCCGAGCGGCGACCCACACGGCCTGACGGGCACGAGGCGGCAGGTACACGAGGCCGGCTTCGCCACTGCGATAGTGACGCTCCGCCTCGCGGAGCAGGCGCTCGACGCCTGCGGCGATCGCGGCGCGTGCGGCATCGTCGGGATCGAGCAGATCGCCGGGCTCCAGCGCACCGACGAGCGTGGCGGGAAGGTAACGACGGTTGCGGGCGGCGTCTTCGGCGACATCGCGGGCGATGTTCGTGAGCTGCATGGCCACGCCAAGATCGATGGCGAAGGGGTGAGCTGCAGGGTCGTGAACGTCGAGCACGCTGCACATCATCAAGCCGACCGTGCCGGCGACTCGGTAGCAGTAGCGGTGGAGTTCCTCGTCGTCGGCGAATCGCACCGACCCGAGGTCCGACGCCACACCGGCGATCAGTTCGCGGGCGGGGCCCAGCGGCATCGAGCACTCGTTGGCCAGCGCCAGGAAGTCGCTGACGATCGGGTCCTCGCCGTAGCCGTCGAGCGCCGCTTCGACTCGGGTGAGTTCGCGGCGAGCGGACTCGTCGTCGTCGGCCTCGTCGGCGAGATCGTCGACGTATCGGCAGAAGCGGTACAGGCGGGCAGCCCGATCGGCGTCGCGCTCGGAGAGCAGGCGGCTGGCGAAGTGGAAGCTGCGTCCGTTGCGAGCGAGGACCTCGGTCGACTCCTGCTCGTGCAACTCGATCGGATTCATCGCGCCGCTCCGGCGGGTACGGCGGCGGTCGTGGGCACGAGATGGTCGAGCACCTTCGCCGAGCAGAGCACCCCCGGCATGCCGGCGCCGGGGTGGGTGCCCGCACCGACGAGGTAGAGGTTCTCGACGCCCTCGGCCCGATTGTGGAACCGGAACCACGCCGACTGACGGAAGAGCGGAGCGATCGAGAAGCCGGCCCCGCCGGCGCTGAGGTGGCGGGTCTCGAAGTCGGCCGGGGTCATGAAGAAGTCCGACCGAATCGACTGCTGCAGGCCGGGGAGGATCGTCTCGTCGAGCGACCGCACGATGCGATCGCGCAGCGCCGGACCCTCGACCTCCCAGTCCTGGCCGCCGCGCAGGTTGGGGACCGGTGCGAGCACGTAGAACGAGTCGTGGCCGTCCGGGGCGAACGACGGGTCGGTCGCCGTGGGCCGGTGTAGGTACAGCGAGAAGTCGTCGGCGAGGACCTTGCGGTTGAAGATGTCGGCCAGCAACTCCTCGTAGCGCTTGCCGAGCCAGATCGTGTGATGGGCGACGTCGTCGTACTGGCGATCGGTGCCGAAGAACAGCACGAAGAGGCCCATCGAGAGCTCGGCGGTTCGGTGCTTGAGCTTGGCCATCGGGCTCTGGTCGGCCTTGTCGACCATCTCGCCGTAGAGATGGACGGGGTCGACGTTGGAGACCACGACGTCGGCGGGGAGATGGCGGCCGTCGTCGAGGGTGACGCCGGTGGTGCGACCGTTGGCGGTGTCGATGTGGTCGACGGTGACGCCGAGTTCGATGTCGATGCCCTCCTCCACCATGAGGCGGCCGAGGGCGTCGACGAGGGCACCGGTCCCGCCCATGGCGAAGTAGACGCCCCACTTGCGCTCGAGGTAGTGGATCAGGTTGTAGATGCTGGTCGTCTGGAACGGGTTGCCGCCGACGAGGAGGGGCTGGATCGAGAAGGCCTGGCGGAGCCGGTCGTCCTCGAGGTGGCGGGAGATCAGTTGCCACACGGTGCGGTCGGCCCGGAGCCGGGCGAAGTCGGGCAGCTGCTTCGCCATTTGCAGGAACGAGTGGAACGGCACGTCGGCGAGCTCGTCGAAGCCGATGTCGTAGATCTCCTTGGATCGCTCGACCAGCTTCAGGTAGCCCTCTCGGTCGGCCGGGTTGATCCGCTCGATCTCGTCGAGGGTGGACTCGATCGTGCCGCCGTAGTCGAAGGTCGAACCATCGGGGAACCGGAAGCGGTACCACGGATCCATCGGGACGAATTCGACGTAGTCGCTGCGGTCCTTGCCGAAGAGCTCGAACAGCTCGTCGAAGAGAAACGGGGCGGTGATGACGGTCGGGCCGGCGTCGTGGCGGTAGCCGTCTCGCTCATACACCTGGGCTCGCCCACCGAGGCGGGGGCTGCGGTCGACGACCTGCACTCGGTATCCCTTGGCCCGGAGCCGCAGGGCGGCGGCGATGCCGCCGAATCCCGCCCCCACGACCACTGCGCGTTCTTGCTCGCCCATGGGGCCTCCTTGCTTCGGCCCGAGTGTTGACCGATCCATCGAGGCCCAAACCGAGCACCGGTTCGGGCCCCGACGAGGCCTGCTCAGCGGGGCGTCAGGCGGGGAGGAGGGCGTCAGGCGGGGAGGAGAGCGTCGCAGGTGCTGTACTGCCCGAGTTCGTACTCGCCGGGGATCTCGTAGGCCTCGCTCACGCCCTGGAGCACGAGGGCGCCGTCGATCAGTCGATACATCGAGCGTTGACCGCCGTAGACGTCAGCGTCCTGGGGCTCGTCGAGATCCTCGGGATCGAGCAAGTGGAGTTCCCACACGTGGAGGAAGGTGGTGCCCTCCTCGTGGGTGCACATGAAGCCGGAGCGGGCGCCGATGGTCTGGCGGTGGTGCAGTTCGGCCGCGTCGCCGTCGAGGGTCACGGCGGTCAGTTCGCAGCCGTCGACGTCGAAGAGGGCGTGGGTGAAGCCGCCGACGCCGCCGGCGATGCGAGCGCTGAACTCCTCGTCGCCGTCACCGTCGAGGTCGTGCCCGAGGCTCGGACGGGGAGCGACCATCGGCGCGAATCCCGGGTCGACGGCGACGGCCGAGCCACCGCCGCCGGTGAAGGAGACCTTCACGTAGCCCTGCCCGTCGAGGACGTAGCCGTGCAGGGTGTCGATGTCGCCGTCGCCGTCGACGTCGCCGGCCGACAGGCTGTGGTGGGTGGCCCCGACGGGGAGCGCGCCGCTGCCGGGGCACTGGGTGCCGGAGGTGATGGTGTCGACGACCGTCATCGGGGTCCTGGTCGGCGGGAGGGTGGTGGTCGGCGGGAGGGTGGTGGTCGGCGGGAGGGTGGTGGGCGCCTCGGGGGCGACGGCCGAGCGGAGGCTGACGATCGTGCGGCCGAGTTCGGCGGTCTGCTGTTCGATCGCGGTGGCCGGTACCCATCGGCGGTGGCTGGTGGCGCGGTGCGCCTGCTCGCCCGCGGCGGTCGGGTCGCTCTGGATGATCAGGGCGGCCCCGAGCCCGGCGACGAAGAGCGCCAGGCCCAGCAGGATGCGGGCGACGATCCGGACCGGATCGGTGCCGATGTACTCGATGGCGGTGGGCTGGATGGCCGTGCGCTGCGTGCTGGTGTGCATGGTGGTGATTCCCTCGCTGGACCGGCCCCGTCGGCCGGCGTTCGAGGGTCCAGAGCACGTCGGTGGAGATCGTGGACACCTTTTTCGGCGAAGTTCCTTGATCGGTCGGCGCGGCCGGATCGACGCCGATCGCGGCGGCGGCTCTGTCGCACCCCTTGGCTAGGTTGAGACCATGCCTCCCGTGTCGGTTCCGTCCCCGAAGATCCCGTTCCGCGTCGACTCGGAGTTCGTTCCTGCGGGCGACCAGCCCAAGGCGATCGAGTCCCTGTCGGCCGGCATCGAGGCCGGCGATCGGTTCCAGACGCTGCTGGGCATCACCGGCTCGGGCAAGAGCGCCACCATCGCGTGGACCATCGAGCAGGTGCAGCGGCCGACCCTCGTGCTCGCGCCCAACAAGTCCCTCGCCGCCCAGCTGGCCAACGAGCTCAAGGAGTTCTTCCCCGACAACCGGGTCGAGTACTTCGTCTCCTATTACGACTACTACCAGCCCGAGGCGTACATGCCCTCGAGCGACACCTACATCGAGAAGGATTCGTCGGTGAACGACGAGATCGATCGTCTGCGGCACTCGGCGACGTCGTCGTTGCTCACCCGGCGCGACACCATCGTGGTGGCCTCGGTGTCGGCGATCTACGGCCTCGGCTCGCCCGAGGAGTACGAAACCCAACTGCTCGTGGTGCGCACCGGCGAGGAGCACGACCAACGGTCGATCCTCAAACGCCTCGTCGAGCTGCAGTACGAGCGCAACGACATGAACCTCGTGCGCGGCAAGTTCCGGGTCCGAGGCGACACCATCGAGGTGCATCCCGCCTACGACGAGACCGCCGTGCGCATCGAGCTGTTCGGCGACGAGATCGAGCAGATCACCGTCGTCGATCCGCTCACCGGCGAGCGGATCGAGACCCTCGACGAGCTCGTGATCTTCCCGGCCACGCACTACGCCACCAGCGAGCAGCGGATGCAGGCCGCCATCGAACGCATCCAGGCCGAGCTGCAGACCCAGCTGGCCGCATTCGAAAAGGACGGCAAGCTGCTCGAAGCCCAGCGGCTTCGCATGCGCACCGAGTACGACCTCGAGATGATGCAGGAGGTCGGCTACTGCAACGGCATCGAGAACTACTCGGGCCCGATCGACGGTCGCTCTTACGGCGAGCCGCCGTACACCCTGCTCGACTACTTCGCCGAGGACTGGCTGCTGGTGATCGACGAGAGCCATGTCGCCGTGCCCCAGCTCCACGGCCAGTACGAGGGCGACCGGTCGCGCAAGTCGACCCTCATCGAGCACGGGTTCCGTCTCCCGTCGGCCGCCGACAACCGGCCCCTCACCTTCGAGGAGGTCATGGGCCGGCTCAACCAGGTCGTGTTCTTGTCCGCCACCCCCGGCGACTACGAGCTGCAGATGTCGAGCCAGGTCGTCGAGCAGATCGTGCGACCCACGGGCCTGATCGATCCCGAAGTCATCGTGAAGCCCACCAAGGGCCAGATCGACGATCTGCACGAGCTGATCAAGGATCGGGTCGAGAAGGACGAGCGGGTCCTCGTCACCACCCTCACCAAGAAGATGGCCGAGGAT
>JBCBYI010000042.1:0-22275 GCA_039815945.1 Actinomycetota bacterium
CCCACGCCGGTTCGCCGTCGTCGCTCGGGCGCCACAGGACGAAGTCGAGCGGATTGCGTTTGGCCGGGTCGTCGGGCCGCTCGCCCCACTCCCCCGCCAGTTCGCGCATGCGCTCGTCGCCGAGCCGGGCCAGTGAGCCGAAGTCGGTCGCGACCTCGGTGTCGAAGTACACGGCGCCGTCCACCAGGTACGCGTCGCCCTGGGTGAGCAAGGTGTCGATCAGCCCCCGGATGTTGCTGATCGCGCCGGTCGCCCGCGGCTCGGACCACGGCGCCAGGGTGTTGAGCGCCGCCATGTCGTCGTCGAAGCGTGCCGTCTCACCGAACGCGAGATCGAGGTAGTGCACGCCGCGGCGCCGCGCCGCTCGGAGGATGTCGTCGTCGACGTCGGTGATGTTGCGGACGTACCGCACCTCGTGGCCGCGATCGAGCAGGCGTCGCTGGACGATGTCGTAGGTGACGTAGGTCGCGGCGTGGCCGAGATGGGTCGCATCGTAGGGCGTGATGCCGCACACGTACATGGACACCGTCTCGCCCGGCGTGAACTCGGCGACCTCGCCACGGGCGGAGTCGTAGAGGTGCATGGGGGCGGCCGCGTGCATCGCCGAGACCGTAGTCCCACCGTCGTAACCTCCGGCGGGGCAGCTCGGTCCGAAACGGGACCGACCCGACCGACGATTCCCAGGAGGCCCGACGTGGGCGTGCTCGACGGCAAGAAGATCCTCATCACCGGCGTGTTGACCGACGCCTCGCTGGCGTTCGGGATCGCCAAGCTCGCCCAGGAGGAAGGCGCCGAGATCATCCTCACCGGCGCGGGGCGTGGCCTGCGGCTCACGCAGCGCACGGCTCGCAAGCTGCCGACCGAGCCCTCGGTGTTCGAGTTCGACGTCACCGATCCCGAACATGTCCCGGCGCTGCGCGATGCGATCGCCGCCGAGTTCGGCACCCTCGACGGCGCTCTCCACGCGATCGGCTTCGCGCCGGAAGCGGCGCTCGGCGACGACTTCATGGGCGCGACCTGGGACGACGTGAAGGTGGCGGTCGAGATCTCCGCCTACAGCCTCAAGACCCTCGCCGAGGTCGCCGCCCCGCTGATGACCAACGGTGGCTCGATCGTCGGTCTCGACTTCGACGCCACCGTCGCCTGGCCGGCCTACAACTGGATGGGGTTCGCCAAGGCGGCCCTCGAGTCGGCCAACCGCTACCTCGCTCGCGAGTTGGGGCCGCAAGGCATCCGGGTCAACCTCGTCGCCGCCGGCCCCATCAAGACGATGGCCGCCAAGTCGATCCCGGGCTTCAAGCAGTTCGAGGACGTGTGGGACGACCGGGCCCCGCTCGGCTGGGACGTCGAGGACTCCTCCGCCGTCGCCCGGTCGACCGTCGCGCTGCTCTCGGACTGGTTTCCGGCGACCACCGGCTCGATGATCCACGTCGACGGCGGCTTCCACGCCATGGGCGTCTGATCGCACCGCCATGGCGGGTGGCGATCTGCTGATCCTCGGCGGCTCGGGCTTGCTCGGCACCGCGCTGGTCGAACTCGCTGACTCACGCGGGCTCGACTGGGCGGCCACCCACCACGCCGCCGACCGACTCGGCAACCGCTGGTCCCGGGTCGACCTCACCGACACCGCTGCGGTCGACCGACTGCTCGATGCGTCTCGCCCGGCCGCCGTGATCAACGCGGCCTATGTCCAGAAGGGCGACACCCTCTGGCCGCTCACCGCCGAACTCCCGGGCCGGCTCGCCGCCTGGGCCGCGGGACGCGCCCGCTTCGTGCACGTGTCGAGCGACGTCGTCTTCGACGGCGCACCCGAACGGCCGTATCGAGAGGACGATCCCGTCGGCCCGGTCCACGAGTACGGCCGGGCGAAGCTCGCCGCCGAGGAGGCCGTGGCCGCGGCCGACCCCGCCGCGGTGATCGTGCGGACCTCGCTGCTGTGGGGTGGCTCGGGCGATGGCGGGCCGCAGGTCCGGCTGGTCCGCGATCCCGGCGTGCGGTTCTTCACCGACGAGTTCCGCAATCCCCTCGACGTGGCCTCCCTCGCCGAGGCGTGCCTCGAACTGATCGACCGGCCCCAGATCACCGGGCCGCTCCACGTCGCCGGCCCTCACCGGGTCGACCGCCTCACCTTCGCCCGGGCACTGGCCCCGCTCGCCGGCGTCGACCCGGACTCGCTCCGAGGCGGCACCGGCGCTGATCAGCCGGGCCGACCCGCCGACGTCTCGCTGGACTCCTCGCTCGCCGCCTCGCTGCTCGACACCGAGCTACGCGGCCTGCCCTAGAGGGCCGCGATCGGGGCGGTGGCGTCGCTGCCGCCGTCGGTCTCGTCGGCGATGTCGCCGACGAGCGCCTCGAGCACGTCCTCGAGGGTGACCATGCCCAGAAGGCGGCCCTCACTCGTGCGCACCAGCGCGACGTGACGACGCAGCCGGCGCATTGCCCGCATGAGGTCTCGCACCGGCTGGTCGGGGGTGACGATCAACATGCGTCGCACCATCTCCAGCGGTACCGGACTGTCGCGATCCTCGGCCGCGAAGCGAAGGAGATCCTTGGAGTGCACGAAGCCGACCACGTCGTCGAGGGTGCTGCCGGTGACGGGGATGCGGCTGTGGCCCGACTCGGCGACGAGCGCCTCGAGATCGGCGACCGAGGTCGAGCGGGCGACCGTGACCATGCGGTTGCGCGGCACCATGATCGACCCGGCGGTGCGGGCCCGGAAGTCGAGCGCTCGATCGAGCAGATCGTGTTCGAGATCCTCGAGCTTCCCCTCCTCGACCGCGCCCTCGATCACCCGGTGGAACTCGTTGACGGTGAGCGCGGTGTTGAGTTCGTCGGCCGGTTCCATCCCGAGCAGGCGGGTGATGCCGTTCGACACGGCGGTGAGGAACCACACGATCGGGCTGAAGAGCTTCACGTAGACGCGGTGGATCGGGGCGAGGATCAGCGCCGATCGTTCCGGCGTCGCGATGGCGATGTTCTTCGGCACCATCTCGCCGATCACCATGTGGACCACGACGACCAACGACAGCGCCAGCGTGAACGAGATCGCGTGGAGCACGTTCGACGGGATCTCGACGAAGGACTCGATCGCCGCCTCGATGAGCGTCGCAATCGCCGGCTCGGCCACGAAGCCGAGCCCCAGCGAGGCCATGGTGATGCCAAGCTGCGCGCCGGCGAGCTGGGGCTGGAGATCGCGAATCGACGCGAGGGCGATCGCCGCCCGACGGTCGTCCTCGGCCATCGGTTCGAGGCGGGTGACCCGGCTCGCGAGCAGGGCGAACTCGACCGCGACAAAGAAGGCGTTGGCGATCAGCAAGAGCAGCGCGGCGAGGAGGAACCAGCCGGTCACGAGGCGTTCTCCTCGGGCGGGGCCACGATCCGAACGGTGGCGATCCGGAGGCGGTCCATCGCCACGACCTCGAGGCGCCACCCCTCGACCTCGACCATCTCGCCCGGTTCGGGGATGCGGCCGAGCCGGTCCAGCATGAGACCGGCCAGCGTCTCGTACTCACCCTCGGGCATCTCGAAACCGGTCGCGGCATCGACCTCGTCGGGATGCAGCGACGCCGGAACCACCGTCGACCCCTTCGCCTCGACCCGGGTGAGCAGGGTCGGGGCGTCGTCGTACTCGTCGTCGATCTCGCCGACGATCTCCTCGAGGATGTCCTCCAGCGTGATGATCCCGGCGCAGCCGCCGTGCTCGTCGATGACCACGGCGAGCTGATTGCCACCCTGGCGGAGATCGACGAGCAGCTCGTCGAGATCGCGTGATTCCGGCACGGCCGGAACCGGCGCCATGAGTGCGGTGACCGGCGTGGTCGCCCGGTCGTCGACGGGAACGCCGTGCACCGACTTCACGTGGACCACACCGAGCACGTCGTCGAGATCCTCACCGGCCACCGGGAAACGGCTGTGGCCGGTGCGCGACGCGAGGGCGACGAGCGTCTCGACGGTGTCGGTCGACTCGACCGCCTCGACCCGCACGCGGGGCACCATCGCGTCGTCGGCGGACTTGTCGGCCAGGCGGATCGACCGGGTGAGCAGCTCGACCTCACCTTCGTCGAGCGTGCCCTCCTCACCCGATGAACGGATGAGGTGTTCGAGTTCGCCCCGGTCGGGGATGACCTCGAGTTCCTCGGTGGGCTCGACACCGACCCGGCGGGTGAGCTTCGCCGCCATGCCGTCGAGCAGGGCGACGAGGGGCCGGGCGAACACGCCGTAGAGCTGGGTGGGGCGAGCCATGGCGAGGGAGGTCTCGAGGGGCCGGGTGGTGGCGATCGCCTTGGGGACCAACTCGCCGAAGATCATCTGCACGACCGTGGCGACCGCCAAGGCGATGGCGATCGAGACGCCGGTGGTCACCTCGCCGAAGACGGCCTCGATGCCCGGTTCGAGCACCCGGGCGACGGCCGGTTCGGCGAGAACACCGAGCAACAACGACGTGATCGTGATGCCGAGCTGGGCCCCCGACAGGTGATACGAGAGCCGCGACAAGAGGCGCTGCACGGCGACGGCGCGCGCCTGCCCCTGGCCGGCGCGCTCGTCGATGCGGGCTCGGTCGACCGCGACCAGCGCGAACTCCGCCGCCACGAACCCCGCGTTGGCGATGACCAGCGCGAGCGCGGCGAACAGTCTCAAGGCGGTGTCGATCAGGCCTCCAGAGCCGAATCGTGCATGGGCGAAATCTAGCCGTATGGTCGTCCGATGGCCGTGACGTCGACCCCCGACACCTCTCCGGAGCGCTACGAGCGCCCGCAGGCGTCGGTCGATCCCGACCGTTCGCTGGGGTGGCTGCGCCGCCTGCGGCCGGTCGTGCTCGTCCAGAAGTGGCAGTTCCTCGCCTCGATCGTGGCCGGTCTGATCGGCATGGCCGCCACGGTGTCGGTGCCGCTCGTGCTCGGACGCGGCATCGACGCGATCGCCGACGACGACACCGCCACGCCGTACGTCGTCGTGTTGTTCGGTCTCGCGGTGGCGAGATTCGTCTTCGGGTTCGTTTACCGGTTCGGCCTCTTCCGCTCGGCGCTGCGGATCGAGAAGGATCTGCGCAACCTGATGTACGAGCGGCTCACCGAGCTGTCGTTCGACTTCTGGGATCGCACCCAGTCCGGGCAGGTCATCAGCCGCGCCAACACCGACATCCGGTCGATCCAGCTGCTGTTCGCCTTCGGCCCGCTCGTCGCCATGCAGGTCGTGCTGTTCGTCTTCGCGGTGATCGTGATGCTCACCGTCGACGTCACCTTGACGCTCGTCGCCATCGCGCCGTTGCCGCTCGTCTACGCCGTCGGCGTCCGGCTCCGAAACCGAGTGTTCCCGCTGCAGTGGGTCGTCACCGCTCGCCAGGCGGAGATGGCGACCATCGTCGACGAGAACATCCAGGGCATCCGGGTGGTGAAGGCCTTCAACCAGGAGGCCACCCAGGTCCAGAACCTCGCCCGCGCCACCCGCCGACTGCGCTGGGCGGGCACGGCCGTGGCCGACACCCGGGCCCGGCACGCGCCCGGCATGGAATCGCTGCCCCGGCTCGGTCTCGCCCTCGTGTTGTTGTACGGCGGCCTGCAGACCATCGAGGGCGAGCTCGCCATCGGCGACCTGGTCGCCTTCTCCACCTATGTCGTCTTGCTCGCCACCCCGTTCCGGCTGCTGGGCTTCATCCTCATCCAGTGGCAGCGCGCCGGCGCCGCCGCGATCCGAGTGTTCGACATCCTCGACGAGACCCCCTCGATCATCGAACCCGACGAGGCCGTCACCCTCGCCCAACCGTCCGGTCGGATCGAATTCGACGACGTCCACTTCGGCTACCCGATCGGCGACGGCGATCCGGTGCTGCGCGGCTTCTCCGCAACCATCGAACCCGGCGAGTCGGTCGCGATCGTCGGCGCGACCGGCAGCGGCAAGTCGACGATCGCCCGGCTGATCCCTCGGTTCTACGACGTCGACGCAGGCACGGTTCGCGTCGATGGGCACGACGTCCGCACCCTCGCCCTCGGCGACCTCCGCCGAGCTGCGGCGACCGTCACCGACGATCCGTTCCTCTTCGCGGCGTCGGTCCACGACAACGTCGCCTTCGCCCGTCCCGACGCACCCGGCCACGAGGTCCGGAACGCGATCGCGGATGCCGCCGCCGCCGACTTCGTCGCCGATCTCGAACACGGCGCCGACACCGAGGTCGGCGAACGCGGCCTCACCCTCTCGGGCGGGCAGCGCCAACGCCTCGCGATCGCCCGCACCCTGCTCGCCGACCCGCAGATCCTGATCCTCGACGATGCCACCAGCGCGATCGACGTCGCTGTCGAGGAGCGCATCCACGACGCCCTCGACGCTCGCGGCGCAGGCCGCACCACGATCCTCATCGCCCACCGACTGTCGACGATCGCGCTCGCCGATCGGGTGATCCTGCTCGACGAGGGTGTCGTCGCCGCCACCGGCACCCACGAGGAACTGCTCGCCACCAATCCGCGCTACGCCGCGATCCTCGCCGACACCAGCGACGACGACGCCGAATCCGAGCGGGTTGAATCCGAGCGGGCCGAATCCGAGTGGAGCGGTGACGCCTGATGTTCTCGATGGGAGGTGGTCCCGGCGGCCTCACCGGCGGCCCGACCTCGACGGCGTCCAACGCAGCGGCCGGTCTTCCGGCGGCCGACGTCCCTGGCGAGCTGCGCAAGAAGGTGGAGAAGGTCCTCGAGAACGAGCCAGAACACGACGTCCCCGACGTCGGGTGGCGCGTCGACGACTGGGATCGCGAACCGTTCTCGCTCCTCCGGTTCCTCCGCCCCCACCGCTGGCGGCTCTTCGGCGCGATCGCGCTCGTGCTGATCGAGACGGTCGCCTTGCAGCTCGGGCCGATCCTCACCCAGATCGCGATCGACGACGGCGTCCGCCAGGCCGACCGAGGCGTGATCGTCACCGTCGCGATCATCTATGTCGGCGCCGTGCTCGTCGCAGCCCTGCTCGGGTGGGCCCGCGTGAGCTACACCGGCCGCCTCGGCGAGCGCCTCAACGAGCAGCTGCGCATCCGGGTCTTCAGCCACATGCAGCGCCAAGGCGTCGGCTTCTACACCGAGGAGAAGGCGGGCGTGCTGCTCACCCGCATGACGTCGGACATCGAGGCGCTGTCGGTGCTGTTCCAGGAAGGCATCGTCAACCTCCTCGTGCAGGTGTTCACCCTGCTCGTGATCACGGTCGCGCTGTTCTTCTACGACCCCCTGCTGGCGGTCATCACCCTGGCCGTCACCTTGCCCCCGACCCTCTTCGCGTCGCTGTGGTTCCGCAAGGTCTCGTCGGCCGGCTACCTGCGGGTGCGCGACCGCATCGCCGACCTGCTGTCACATCTCCAGGAGTCGCTCGCCGGCATCCGGGTGATCGCCGCCCACAACCGCCGGGCCCGCAACCTGGTCGATCATCGCCAGGTCGTCGGCGAACACCTCGACGCCCAGGTCGCCACCAGCCGGGCCAATTCCACCTATGCGCCAGGCACCGAGATGATCGGCATCGCCACCCAGGCGACCCTGCTGGCCGTCGGCGGGGCGATGGCGGCGAACGGACGCATCACGGTGGGCGAACTCGCCGCGTTCCTGCTCTTCCTGGCTTCGTTCTTCGCCCCGATCCAGACCCTCGTCCAGCTCTACAACAGCTACCAACAGGGCGGGGCCGCGATCGTGAAGCTGCGCGAGCTGCTCGGCACCGAGCCGGCGATCCCCCAAGCCCCCGAGGCCGTCGAGCTCCCCCCGATCGAGGGTGCGATCGAGCTCGAGGGGGTCACGTTCGGGTACCAGCCCGACCGGCCGGTGCTGCACGACGTGTCGCTGCGCATCGAACCCGGCGAGACGGTGGCCTTCGTCGGCGAGACGGGCAGCGGCAAGTCGACCATCGCTCGGCTGCTCACCCGCTTCCACGACCCCGACCTCGGCACCGTGCGCATCGACGGCCAGGACCTGCGCGACATCACCATCGACAGCCTGCGCAGCCAGCTCGGCGTCGTCCCCCAGGAGCCCTTTCTGTTCGCCGGTGTCGTGCGCGACAACGTCGCCTTCGCCCGTCCCGACGCCGACGACACCGAGCTCCACGCCGCACTCGACGCCGTCGGCATCGGCGACCTGGTCGACCGGCTCGGCGGCCTCGACGCCCCCGTCCACGAACGTGGCGCATCGTTGTCGGCCGGCGAACGTCAGCTCCTGGCCCTCGCCCGCGCCTTCGTCGCCCGCCCGCGCGTGCTGATCCTCGACGAGGCCACCAGCAACCTCGACCTCAACTCCGAGACCCAGGTCGAGGCCGCGCTCGACGTCGTGCTCGAGGGGCGTACTGCGGTGATCATCGCCCATCGGCTCGCCACCGCCCGTCGGGCCGATCGCATCGCCGTCGTCGACGACGGCCGCATCGTCGAGCTCGGCAGCCACGAGGAACTCGTCGCCCACGAGGGCCGCTACGCCACCATGTTCGAGACGTGGGTCCGCCACGGCGGCGCGGCGTGACCGGCCACGACCTCAGCCGGGAGCGTCGTCGAGGCTGTCGGTTCGCGCGGGCGAACTGATCGCCAGCACGACCCCCTCGCTCACCGACAACGACACCGTGTTCTCGATGGCCTGGTTGGCGATGCCGCGCCCGTCGAACGGCGACAGCACCTCGTCGTCGAGCGGGTAGGCCACGCCACGCGAGGTCACCCGGGCCGGCCCGCCGATCGGCAGCAGGGCCAGATGCCGGCCGGGCTCGAGCTCGAGGTGTCGTTCACCGCGCACCACCCATACGGCGTGCTCACCCACGTCGGCGCGGATGTCGACTCCGTTCCAATCCGGCTTCGCCAGCGCGACGAGGTTCGCCAGCTGGTGATCGAGGCGGCCGTCGCCTCGCACGACGACCCGGATCTCGGTGGCGCCGGCCTCGACGGCCGCGGCGAGCGCCAGCTCGAGGTCGGTCTCGTTCTTGGTCGCCGGATGCCGGTCGACGACGGCGCCGGCGTCGACCGCGTGCCGCACCGCCGCAGGGCGGGCGGAGTCGAGATCGCCCACGACCCGGTCGGGGGTCCAGCCGATCGCGAGCACGGCGTGCAGGCCGCTGTCGGCCGCGATGACGATCTCGGGCCGCTCCCCCACCTCGGCGAGTTGCTCGGGCGAAGCGGCGGCCACGATCAGCGCTCGGCGCTCGACTCCCATGCGGCGGACTCTAGGAGCCGGTGCGGCCCGACGCGCCGAGGGTCAGGTGAACTCGGGGCAGCGGCCGTCGACGAGCGGAGCGTCGAGGACGGACTGCACGTCGGGGATCGAGACGACCACTGCGGTGCCCGTGCCCGGCTGGGCGGCGACCAAGAGACCGACGAACGCGCCGTCGGCGTCGACGGCGGGGCCGCCGCTCATGCCGGCCTCGGTCCGAGCCTCGACGCCGAGGAGCGAACCGCGCAGGATCGAGGCGGCCCGGCTCGGGACGTCGACGACCGGGCCGACCATCGAGGTGATCGCTCCGCCGAACGGATGACCGACGATCGTGACCGCATCGCCGGCCGACGGAGCCGACCCGACCGCGAGCGGTTCGGCCATCGGTGCCGGGAGGGTGAGAAGCGCGAGATCGCGTCCGTCTTCGAACACGCCGAGCACCTCGGCGGTGAAGGTCTGGCCGGCGTGGTCGATGCGCACCAGGCCGGCGTCGCCGACGACGTGGGCGGCGGTGAGGATGCGGTCGGGGGCGATGAGTACGCCGGTGCCGCTGGCCCGTTCCTCACAGGTGCTGGCCGAGACGGCGACGACCACCAGGTGGTCGGTGGCGACAGGCACGAGTGATCCGGATCGAATCTCGACCGCACCGGCCACTTCGGGAGCGGGGGTGGCGGGCTCGGCGAGTGCCGGCGCGACATCGGCGACGGGCACGACGTCGGGCTCGGTGGCGCGACCGAGGACGACGCCGAGGGCGAGGGCGCTGACCGCAATCACCGCGGCGATGCCGAGGTTGACGCGCCAGGCGCTGCGGGCGACGGCCGCCAGACCGTCGTCGACACCCTCCATCACCGGACCATCACGCACGGTGGTGAACCTAGCCACCTGCTGCGGTCTCTGCCAGGGCGGAACCGAGCCGCCGACGGCGCGTCAGAAGGGGTAGAAGCCAACCGGGTCGAGAGCGGCGCCGTCGCGGCGGACCTCGAAGTGCAGGTGGGGCCCGGTCGACCAGCCGGTGCTGCCCAACCAGCCGATCAGCTCGCCGCCGGCGACCGATTGACCGGTGCTCACGTCGAAGCCGGTCAGATGGGCGTAGAGGGTGGTGTACCCACCGCCGTGGCTCACGACGATCGTGTTGCCGTAGCCGGTGCGCCACCCCACCGACAGCACCACGCCGTCGTTGGCGGCGAGGATCGCGTCGCCGGTGTCGCCGGTCAGATCGATGCCGTTGTGCATGCGCACACTGCCGAAGATCGGGTGGACACGCGGGCCGAAGGGGCTGGTGAGCGCGCCGGCCGCCGGACGATGCGAGATCGTGAAGTCACCCGACGGCGCCGGCTCGGCCGGTGGCGGGTCATCGGCCGGATCGGCCTCGTCGTCCGGATCGGCCTCATCGTCCGGATCGGCCTCGTCGGTGGGGTCGGCGGCGTTGCGGGCGGCTTCCTCCTCGGCGAGGCGGCGGGCCTCCTCCTCGGCGAGGCGGCGGGCCTCGGCCTCGGCGGCGATGCGGGCCTCGGCTTCGAGCCGGCGGATCTCCTCGGCGATCAACCGGTCGGCCTCGTCGAGCTCGTCGGAGCGGGCCTGCCAGGCCGCGATGCGGTCCTGGACCTCGGTGCGGAGCTGCTCCGCCTCGATCCGTGCGGCCTCGAGTCCGGCGAGGCGCTCGTCGAGTTCGACCCGCTCGGCCTCCGCCTCGGCCGAGAGGGCGTCCGCGGCGCGGGACGTGGCGTCCTGCTCGGCGATGGCGACGCGGAGCTGATCGACGATCTCGTACTCGTCGCCGACGATGTCGTCGAGGTACTCGCGACGCAATGCCGACCCGATGAGGTCGTCGCTGTTGAGCTGATCGAGGGCGTCCTCGGCTGGAGCGACGTAGGCGTCGATCGCCCGGCGACGAAGCCGATCGCGAATCTCCTCGATGTCGGCTGCGATCGCGGCGGCGTCGGCCCGCGCCTGCTCGGCTTGGCGCTCCGCTTCCTCGATCGAACGAACCGCGGCGGCGATCTTGGTCTCCTGCAAGGCGATGTGGGCGTCGAGCGCCTCGAGCGCCTCGACCAGCTCGAGATCCTCGGCCGCCAGCGCATCGAGCTGCGCGGCGGCGTCGGCGGCGTCGCGGCGGCCCTGTTCGCGAGCGTCGCGTAGATCGTCGACATCGTTCTGGGCGACCACGATCGGCGCGCCCGAGCCGAGCAACGCGACGAGCAGCGCCGCCCCCAACGGGGCCCGGAGTCGACGGACGATCAGCACAGCCCACGATCGTAACGCAACCGCAACAGTTCGTGAACGCGGGCGGCGCGAGCGCGACCGCGCGATGATCGGCACCATGCCGCTCGCCGACTACCGCATCGAACCCTTCACCGCCGACGGGATCACCCACGACGTCTACCACCGGGGCGAGGGACCGTGCGTGCTGGTCGCCCCCGAGATCCCCGGCATCACCCCGACCGTCTCCGGTTTCGCCGACCGCCTCGTCGACCGCGGCTTCTCGGTCGCGATCGCCTCGCTGTTCGGCACGCCCGGCAAACCGTCGTCGATGCCCCGCGCGGTGGGCGTGATCGCCAAGGCCTGTGTGAGCCGCGAGTTCCACGTCCTCGCCACCCAGGACTCCTCCCCCGCCACCGCGTGGCTGCGAGCACTCGCCCGTGAGCTCCACACCCGCCACGGTGGACCCGGCGTCGGGTTCGTCGGCATGTGCTTCACCGGCGGCTTCGGATTGGCGATGTTGCTCGACGACACCGTGGTCGCCCCGGTGCTGAGCCAGCCCAGCCTCCCGTTCGGCCTGGGCGGCGCCCGCACGGCATCGACCGGCCTCAGCGACGACGAACTGGCGACGGTCGCGGCGAAGGGCTGTCCCGTGCTCGGGCTCCGCTTCACCGGCGACGCCCTGGTTCCCGGTGAGCGGTTCGCCACGCTGAAGGAGGTCCTCGGCGACAACTTCGTGCACGAGGAGATCCCGAGCCCGAGTGACACGCCCGGCGCCGAGACCGGCAAGCAGGACCACAGCGTGCTCACCGAGAACCTGGCGCCGGACGACCAACCCGATCACCCGACGCAGGTCGCGTTGGCCCGGACCCTCGACTTCCTCGCCGAACGTCTCGAGCTGGCCTAGGCGCCGAGCAACAAGAAGAGCCCGAGCACGGTGTAGAGGATCATCACCGCGAGCATCGGGTACTGCGACTTCACCGCGAGCTGATGGTCGTAGCGACTGATGGCGACATCGTGTGCGGCCGCGACACCGGCGACGTGGCCGATCGCGATCGCGAGGGTCTGCACCCACGCGATCGTGTCGGGCGAGACGATCGTCCAGTCGATCGCATAGTCGGCCGTGCCGAAGAGGTCCCAACCTCGGCCTGCCGGGTCGCTGATCCGGATGAACATTCGTTGCCCGGTCAGCACGAGGAAGCTGAAGTAGTGGGCGACGGCGTACGCGGCGGCGATCGGCACGAGCGTCGGCCCGAACACCCGGCTGAGCTCGGCCGGCTCCTCGTCGGTGATGTTGGCCATCGCCGAGATGGCGATCGAGTACGCCATGGCGACCAGGCCGGTGATGACGAGCAGGCCGACCGTGCTGGTGATCGTGCGACCCCATCCGGTCTGCTCGCCGGCGATGTCGAGCCAGAGCGAGCTGCGAGTGAAGCCGTCGAAGGTGGTGGAGCCGAGCACGACGAGGATGAACGGCACGGTGCCGGGGATGTCAGGCAGTCGAGCGAGGCCGGCCAGCGGCGAACGCAGACGAAGCCGGCCGTCGGCGTCGCGATGGGTCGGCGACATGGCCGCGAGCTTGGTGAAGAGCACGGCGAAGCCGTCGGCCCGGCGCACCCAGCCCCGCCCCTCGACCATGGCGCCGCCGATCATCGCAACCGAGTAGGCGGTGAGGAAGACGGCGATCGCGCGGGGGCTGTCGGTCGAGTGGTAGGCGAGCTCGTACCAGAGGTAGGCGAAGATGGCCGCCACCGCGGGCCAGAGGCTGGGCGGGGCGGTCTCCTCGTCGAGCGGTTCGAGCTCCTCACCCCGGATCCGGGCCCGGCTCCAGGCGGCGGTGTCGGCCACGGTCACGTACGGGTTGAACAGACGCCACACGTCACCGAACAGGAACGACACGAGCTGGAGACCGACCCAGAACCAGATCAGGAGGGCGTCGCCGGCGATGTTGACCGCACCGTTGGGATTGCCCCACCACGCAGCCCACAGCAACACGCCGAACAGGAACACCCCGATCGACTTGGTGACGAACTCCAGGCCCCGGAGCGCGGGCTGGCGGGTGTCGGCGAGGGTCCGGCCGCCCTCCGCCGCGGCCACGAGCCGCGGCTGGGACCAGAACGCACCGAGCGCGACGAACGAGCTGGCCACGGCGAATCCGGCGGCCCAGGCCAGCTGCCACGCCGGCAGCGGCAGGTCGGTGCGGCCACCGATGCCGTGGGCGCCGGCCGGCGTCGCGCCGAGCACCGCCACACCGGCGAGCACCGCGGCGATGGTGAACCGTTGCCGTCGGGTCATGAGACGGTCAGCTCGATAAGGAGCTGACCCGACTGCTCGAGTTCGACCTCGAACCGGCCAGGGATCAGCGCGTCGAACTCCAGGGAGGCAGGCCCGTCGGGCTGGATGTAGAGGTCGTAGCCGTGCACGTGCACCTGCTCGTCGGTGCCGCCCTCGACGATCATGGTGACCTTCGCACCGAGGTCGACCGACTCGCGCCGCGCACCGCCGACGAGATCGCCGTCGGCGTCGAATTCGAGGATGATCTCGTCCTCGGCGGGCACCGCACCATCGCCGCCGGCGTCGCCGCCGCACGCAACCGAGAAGGTCACGACGGCGACGAGGACGACGAAGAGTCGACGAGTCATGACTCGACCGTGATCGTGGTCGACGCCTCGATCGGCTCGCCGTCGAGGACATAGGTGCGGTGGTCGTTGGCGAACGCCCCGACCGTGATCTCGACCTCGCCCTGGGGCAGGATCGGGATGTGGGTCGCTGGCCCGTAGAGGCGGCCGAGCTTCTGGCCGTTGACGTAGATGTGCAGGTGACCTTCGCCGGCGACGTTGGCGCCGTTGACGTTGTCGGCCGACAGCGTCATGCCGTCGACGGTGATGAGCGCGTTGTAGCCCGACTTCGGGTCCTCGACCACCTCGACGGTCAGTTCGGGCGCAGCGCCTTCCCACGTGACCTGGTCGGCGTCGCCGTGGTTGTGCTCCCCGTGGTCGTGCGCGGGCACGTCGAAGGCGGTCATGGCCATGATCGGCTCGCCGTCGACCGCGTAGGTGCGGTGGTCGTTGGCCGAGAGCTCGACCATGACGGTGACCTCGCCTTCGGTGACGCCGACGTAGTGGATCGCGTCGTTGTAGAAGCGCTGGACCTTGGCGCCGTCGATGGAGAGGTGGAAGTGCCCCTCCCCTTCGACATGGTCGGTCGACGCGGCCTCCGGGGCGACGGTGTAGTTGGTGGTGGCGACCATGATGTTGATGCCGCCGGCCGGGTCGGCCTCGACACGCACGTCGACGGTCGGGACGTCGGTGCCCTCGAACTCGACCGGCGTGCCGTGATCATGGCCGTCGGCACCACTCATGTGGTCGTCGTCCCCGTGGTCGTCGTCCCCGTGGTCGTCGTCCCCGTGGTTGGCGTGATCGTGGTCGTTGCGGGCGGTGTCGGCATCGCCCAGATCGCTGGGCGAGGCGGCCTCCGTCGTGTCGTCGTCACCACAGGCGGCGGCGACGAGAGCGAAGGCGAAGAGTGCGGCCAGGAGCCGCAGCGCGTGGGTGCGCATGAGAGATCGTTCTCCTTGGTTCGGTTCGTGCAGATGACCGGCCGAGCTCGAGCCCAGCCGGGATGGGTCAGTGCACGCGAACCGGGGGCCCTCGTCGTCCCGTCTCGGCGGGGACGAAGGCGAGACGAGGCATCGCGGCCTCGTCGAGGAGGCGACCGCTGACGCGGACGGTCTCGGTGATGGCGCCGGGCAGCGGCTGCAGCGTCGCCGCCACGAAGCGCACCACCCCACGGACACGGGTGTCGACCGTGACCACCAGGCGACGAACGACGAGGCCCAGGGCGACGCCGACGAGGAGCGCGAGACCACCGGCGACGGCGTCGCGGGGGTTGGTGGTGGAGGCGACGTCGCCCAGCCGCGCCGCGGTCGTCACCGAGACGACTGGGATCGCGAGCAGACCCGCGAGCAGCAGCCCGGTGTGCCGGGGAGTGCTGGGGGTGGAGGTCGCCATGGCCAACATCGTACTGATCCCGTCGGCCGGAGTCGGTGTCGGGTTCAGTCCAATCCCAGGCGATCCTGAGTCGAGACGGGCGGCGCGGGCGCGAGGTCGGGTTCGTCACTGCGAGCGGCGACCTCGGCGTGGAAGCGGCGGCAGAGCTCGGGCGACACGACGTTGTCCGGCGTGTGGAGCAAGACGATCGGGCGGCGGCCCTGGTCGAGCCAGCGGACGACGGTGTCGACCCACTTGGCCCAGTAGGGCGGGTTGGCCTCGGGATCGGTCTGGCCGATGAACCGGACGATCGGTTGCTCGCCGGTCGCGACGGCGCGCACCGGCACGCGGGGCTTCTTCTCCCACGCGTCGATCTCCTCGGGCGTCTCTCGAGGCCCGTCGAACACCGGCCGGCTGTCGAGCACGACCCGATCGACGCCTCGGTCGTGGAGCAGGTCGTTGAGCGGGCGTTCGGCGTCGCCGCCGGCGTGGAAGGCGAGGTGGCGGACCTCGACCGACCAGGCGAACGAGGTCGGGGCGCCGTCGAGGAAGTCGGCGAGCACGGGCAGGTCGTCGGGTCGAAACGACGCCGGCAGCTGGATCATCAGGGGACCGAGGCGGTCGTGGAGTGGCTCGATCCGGTCGAGGAAGGCCCGGAGTTCTGCGGTGGTGTCGCGCAGGCGCCGGTCGTGGGTGATCTCGCGGGGCAGCTTGAACACGAACCGGAATCCGGGTGGGGTGGCGTCGCGCCATCGGTCGACCGTCGTGGCGTCGGGGGTGGCGTAGAAGGTGGTGTTGCCCTCGACGGCGTTGACGACGCGGGCGTAGGCGTCGAGTTCTCGACCGGGAGGGGTGGCGCCGGGGAGCGAGCGCCCGACCCAGTCCCGGTTCGCCCACATCGGCGCTCCGACGCCGAGACGATGCTGCGCTCCGACGCCGAGACGATGCTGCGCTCCGACGCCGAGACGATGCTGCGCTCCGACGCCGAGACGATGCTCAGTCAGGGTCGGCCTCCGCTTGGGCGGCGAGCTCTTCGGCGCGGGCGTAGACCTGGCGGAGGTCTTCGAGGCCACCGGGCAACTCGATCGGCGGGTCGGGAAGACGTTCGGCGCCGCGGGCGGTGAGGAGGGCGACGATGGACTCCTCGTCGTCTGACCACGAGCGGGGGTCGCCCATCATGACTTCGTACAGTTCGGCACCGTCGGGACCGGCCTCGAAGGGCCCGAACGAGGCGCCGAGGGGCAGTTCGACGTGGTCACCGGGACCGAGGTCGATGTCGCCGCAGCGGATCGAGCCGCCGAGGACGAGCAGGGTGTGGGGGCTGTGGTGGCCGTGGTGGCGCACGATCATGCCGGGGTCGTAGCGGGCGAAGAGGGCGAGGTACATCGGGTCGACGTTGAACGCGACCCATTTCTCCCAGACGTGGGCGTCGGTGCCGTCGGCGTTTCGTTGGCTGCGCACCTTGATGTAGGGGATCTCGTCGTCGTCGGCGCGGTCGGTGAAGACCGGCACGAGCCCGGGGTGTCGCGGCGTCGCCATGGAGGAGGTCTTAGTCGCGGTCGTGGAGCAGCGTCGAGAGCCGCGAGGCGCGGAAGTCCTTGACGGTGGCGTCGGGGTGGGTGAGCACGACGCGTTGTTCGACGGCGATGCCGTCAGGGCCGCCGGCGCCGGCGTGGTCGATGATCGCTTCGGCACCGGCGATCAGAGCGTCGACGAGCACGGGGCGGGAGCGTTCGAGGCGGTCGGGCAGGTGGAGGTCGCGAGGCAGGTCGACGATGTCGAAGCGGGGCTGGCCTCGACCTTCCATCCAGTCGATGGGGGTGGCCCGTCCGTTGCTGACGGCGCGCAACGCCCACGAGGCGTGGCTCGATCGTTTCGGGAGGGTGGCGACGAGATCGCCGATGTGGTCGTTGTGCACGCGACGGACGACGGGGACAACGGTGAAGCGCTCGACGAAGGTGAGGGAGTCGAGTTCGTCGGCGTCGCTGACGGGCCGCGACGGAAGGACGAGTACGTGGGTCGCACCGAGCGCGGCGGCGGTGCGCCAGGGGATCTGCTCGTGGAGTCCGCCGTCGACGTAGCCGCGCTCGTCGATGACCTTGGCGCCGCCGGCGAGCACGGGCAGCGACGCGGTGGCCGACAGGATCGACGCGATGCGGTCGAGATCGCCGCTGACGTGCAGGAACCGGGTGTCGTTGGTGGGATCGACCGGGGTGACGGTGGCGTAGAGGGGGATGTCGGCCTGGCCGATCGATTCGAGGTCGAGCCCGCGGGCGGGGGCCGCCTCTCGCACGAGATAGTCGAGGTCGAGCGCGGCTTCCATCTTGAGAAGGCGGGATCGATCGAGGAACGGGGCGTCGTTGAGGTCGGTGTAGAAGAGGACGCTGCCTTCGAGGGTGCGCCCCTCGACGAAGAACGCCGATGCGAGCGCCCCGGCCGAGGTGCCCACGACGAGGTCGATGGTCGATCGCAGTCCGAGTTGTTCGAGGGCGAGCAACATCCCGGCGGAGATCACGCCGCGCATGCCGCCGCCTTCGACGGCGAGCGCGACGCGCCACGGGTCGTTGCGTCGGCCGGGTTCGGATCGGGCGCGAAGGCGTTCGCGCATCACCTCGATCGTCGGGGTCGTCGCGGGCGGGCCGCCGGGGGGATCGTGCGCCACGTCGCGCACGCTACCCCGCCGGGTGGCCGAGCATTTCATCCCGCGATGGAGCGGGTCCTACCATCGCGACATGACGATGGCGCCAGACAACCTCGACAATCGGCTCGTGCTCAACACCGAGTACGGCGACCGGAGTTTTCCCTTCGAGGAGTGGCGATGGCTGCGGGCCAACGAGCCGGTCCACATGACCGACGCTTACAACATCCAGCCGTTCTGGGCGATCACGAAGCACCGCCACATCACCGAGATCTCGTCGCAGCCCGACGTCTTCTCCAGCGCGGCCGGCAACATCATCTTGTTCCGCAAGGATCAGATGGAGGTTCTCGCCGACGAGTCGAATCCGTTCAACCAGATGCGGGTGATCATCTCGATGGACCCGCCCGACCATCGCACGTTCCGCAAGGTCGCCAGCGGGTTCTTCACGCCGCGGGGTATCACCCGACTCGACGAGATCGTCACCGACACCGCGACGCTGATGATGGATCGCCTCGCCGAGCAGGGTGATCAGCCCGTCGACTTCGTCGAGCACGTCGCCCAGCGCCATCCGCTCCGGGTCCTGTGCACGATCCTCGGCGTGCCCGAGGCCGACGAGGATCGCCTTCTCGAACTCACGTCGCAGCTGTTCGCCTTCGACGACCCCGACGTCGGCCGCCCCGGTGAGGACCGAGCAGCGGCATCGGCCGAGCTCGGCATGGAGTTCTTCAACATGTTCAACACGATCATCGAGGAGCGCCGGGCCAACCCGCGCGACGACCTCGCCTCGCTGTTGGCCAACGCCACGCTCGAGGACGGCGAACCGATGGGGCTGGTCGAGACCCTCGGCTACTACCTGATCGTCTTCAACGCCGGCCACGACACCACCCGCCACTCCCTCTCCGGAGCGATGGCGGCATTCCTCGACTTCCCCGAGGAGTTCGCCCGGCTCAAGGCCGATCCCTCGCTGATCAAGACGGCCGTCGAGGAGATCGTGCGCTGGACCGCACCGGTCAACTACATGAAGCGCACAGCCCTACGCGACTACCAACTCGACGACACCCTGATCCGCGAAGGCGAAGCGGTCGCCCTGTTCTACGGCGCTGCCAATCGAGACGAGGAGATCTTCGACGGGCCTGACCGTTTCGACGTAGGCCGCACCCCCAACCGCCACCTCGGCTTCGGGTGGGCCGAGCACTACTGCCTCGGTGCGCACCTCGCGAAGGCGAGCATCGCCGCGCTGCTCGAGCAGATGATCGAGCGAATCGACTCGATCGAGCCGGCCGGCGACCGCAGCGTGGTCTCGGCCAGCTTCGTGCACGGCTACAAGCACCTTCCCGTCACGGTGAACTGGAGCGCCTGATGATCACCGATCTCTCCGGCAAGATCGCCGTCGTCACCGGCGGGGGCACCGGCATGGGCCGTGAGCTCGTGCGCCAGCTCGCCGCCGGCGGCTGCGATGTCGCCTTCTGCGACCTCTCCCCCGACACGATGGCGGAGACCGCGGCGATGGTCGCCGAGGAGTCGCCTGACGTCCGGGTCGTGACCCACATGGCCGACGTGGCGAACGAGGCCGACCTCGAGGCGTTCCGCGACGCCGTCGTCGAGGGGTTCGGCACCGATCACGTCCATCTCCTCTTCAACAACGCGGGCATCGCCGGCGGCGGTTCGATGTTCGAGACCGAACGCCCGGCCTGGGAGCGCACCTTCGACGTGGTCTGGGGCGGTGTCTACCTCGGCTGCCGGGTCTTCCTGCCGCTCGTCGCCGCTGCGCCCGAGGGCGCGGTGGTCAACACGTCGAGCGTCAACGGCTTCTACGCATCGGTGGGCCCCGACCGCCCCCACACGGCCTACTCGGCGTCGAAGTTCGCCGTGCGCGGCTTCACCGAAGCGCTCATCACCGACCTCCAGGTCCACGCCCCGCACGTGTCGGCCCACGTCGTCATGCCCGGCCACATCGGCACCAAGATCGTGGCGAACTCGCTTCGCCACTCGGCGGTCGAGCCCACCGCCGAGGTCGCCGAGTTCATGATCGCCGTCGACCAGATGTTCGAAGAGCAGGCCCCGATGACCGCCTCCGAGGCTGCGGCGGTGATCCTCGCCGGCGTACTCGGCGGCCGCTGGCGGATCCTGGTCGGCGACGACGCCCACGAACTCGACCGTCGCGTCCGCGAGGACCCCGAGAGCGCCTACGACGGCGAGCACCTCTTCCGCCTGGTCTGAGGCCGAAGGACGCCGTGATCGAGCGTTGTCATCAGATCCCGTCTGACAGGATCTGATGACAACATGGCGACTCGGTCGGTCGTAGCCTGAAGCGATGGTCGTGTTCCGGTTTCGGACGGGGGCCGATGAGTTGAGCCTTGTCGAGCTGCCCTGGCATCTCCCGCTGGAGGAATGGCCGGTCGAGCGATCGGTTGTACTCCCCGCCGGCGTGCACCGCCACGTCGTGCGGTTCATGGAGATCGGGGGCAACACCGTCGCGCTGAAGGAGCTCCCGGACCGCCTCGCCGAACGCGAGTACACGATGCTCGAGGGGCTCCGCGAACAGAAGCTGCCGGGCGTGACGCTGATCGGGATCGCCACCGAGCGCATCGCGCCCGACGGTGAGCCGCTCGAAGGCGTGCTCCTCACCCGCCACCTCCGCTACTCGCTGCCCTACCGGATGCTGTTCAGCGATCAGCAGTTCGAAGCGCTCCAGGATCGAGTCGTCGACGCGCTCGCCGTGCTCCTCGTGCGCCTTCATCTCGACGGCTTCTTCTGGGGCGACTGCTCGCTCAACAACGCCCTGTTCCGACGCGACGCAGGGGCGCTGCGCGCCTACGTGGTCGACACCGAGACCGCCGAATGGCACGACCAGCTCACCAACGGCCAGCGAGGCTACGACCTCCAGATCGCGGTCGAGAACGTGCTCGGAGGCCTGTTCGACCTCCAGGCCAGCGACCTGCTCAACCCCGACGTCGAACCGGAGACGATCGCACTGCGGCTCGAGGATCGCTACCGCTCGCTCTGGTCCGAACTCAACGACGTCGAGGAGATCCCGACCACGGAGCTCGGCCGAATCCACGCTCGGCTGACCCGGCTCAACGAGCTCGGCTTCGACACCGAGGAGTACGAACTCCGATCCTCCGACGGCATCGCCCGGTTCCGGCCGACGATCGTCGAGGAAGGCCACCACGTGCGCACCCTCGAGCGTCTCACCGGCGTGGTCGCCCACGAGAACCAGGCCCGAGTGCTGCTCAGCGCGCTGCGCGGCTTCGGTGCCTGGCTCAGCCAGACCGAGGGCGAGGTGCTGCCCGAGGCGGTGGTCGCCTATCGCTGGCTCACCGAGCGGTACCGGCCGACCATCGAGACGGTGCCCGAGTCACTGCGAGGGCGGCTGGAGGAACCCGAGCTGTACCACGAGATCCTCGCCCACAACTGGGGG
Source organism: Actinomycetota bacterium (assembly GCA_039815945.1). Classification (GTDB taxonomy): domain Bacteria; phylum Actinomycetota; class Acidimicrobiia; order Acidimicrobiales; family Aldehydirespiratoraceae; genus UBA11606. Next base: position 21,397 of record JBCBYI010000042.1, read on the forward strand.
ATGAACGAGCGTGCGGGCGTCGACGTCCCGATCGAGAACGCCACCGCGGACTATGTCGACCGGGTGCTCGCCGGCCACGCCGACGAACGCACGATCCTGCCGACCGACGCCTAGATGCCGGGGCCGGGGTCGGTCGAGTCGATCCAGGCCCGCAGGTCGTCGTAGGAGTCGAACGCCGGCAGGTCGGGGTTCTCGTCGATGACGTTCTGCGGCGCGTGGACGAGGGCGCCGGCGTTGGCGGCGCGGATCATCGACAGGTCGTTGTAGGAATCGCCGGCGGCGACGACCTGATAGTTGAGCGAGCGGAACGCCTCGACCGAACGACGCTTGTGGTCGTCGATCCGCAGGACGTAGTCGACGATGTGGTCGTCCTTCACCCGCAGCTGGTGGCACAGGATCGTCGGGCAACCGAGCTGCTTCATCAGCGGCGACGCGAACTGCTGGAACGTGTCGCTGAGCAGGATCACCTGGTAGTGGTCGCGCAGACCCTGCAAAAACTCGTGGGCGCCGTCGAGGGGGCCCATCTCGGCGAGCACGGCCCGCAGATCGCCCATGGTGACACCCTCGCGGTCGAGGATCTCGAGCCGGTAGGTCATGAGCTTGTCGTAGTTGGGCTCGTCGCGAGTCGTGCGCTTCAACTCGTCGATGCCCGTCCGCACCGCGAGGTTGACCCACACCTCGGGAATGAGCACGCCCTCGACGTCGAGGGTCACCATCTTCTGCGGCCGCATGGGCGGTGATGGTAGCTGTAGGGGCATGGACTCCCCCACGGCGTGGTCACGAAGCGGTGTGAGCGACGAGGCGAAGGCGTGGCTCGCCGCCAATCCGCCATCGGCGCGGCTCCGGGTCACGAGCGACAACGCCGAGAAGGTCCGGGCC
>JBCBYI010000043.1:0-22232 GCA_039815945.1 Actinomycetota bacterium
GCTGCCGCTCACCAGCCTGCCGCTGACGAGCCTGCCGCTCACGTCGTTGCCGTTGACGTCGCTGCCGTTGACGTCGCTACCGCTCACGAGCCTCGACGTGAACGGTGCGCCGTTGACGTCGCTGCCGTTGACCAGCCTGCCGCTGACCTCGCTGCTGCTGGCCGATCTGCCGTTGACGTCGCTGCCGCTGACGTCGCTCGGTGTCGACGTGTGCGCCGAACTGGGGGAGGCCCTGTCGGATCTCACCTGCACCGAGATCGGCGCCCTCACCGTCTACGAGGCGAGCCTCCGCGGTGCGCCGTTGACCTCGCTCGGCCTCGACGGGCTCCCGCTCACCAGCCTCGACCTCGCAACCCTGCCGGTCGAGTACGCCCCGCTGACCAGCTTGCCGCTCACCAGCCTGCCGCTGACCTCGCTGCCGCTGACGTCGTTGCCGTTGACCAGCCTCGACCTGACCGGCACGCCGCTCACGTCGCTGCCGCTGACCAGCCTCGACGTCGGCTCCATCCCGCTGACGAGCCTCGATCTCGTCGGCTCGCCCTTGACCAGCCTGCCCCTGACCTCGCTGCCGCTCACCAGCCTCGGGCTCGACTCGATCCCGTTGACCAGCCTGCCGCTGACGTCGTTGCCGCTTACGAGCCTCGACCTCCAGCAGCTCGTCGTGAACGGTTTGCCGCTGACGTCACTGCCACTGACCAGCCTCGATCTGCTCGACTCGCCGCTCACGTCGCTGCCGCTCACCAGCCTGCCCCTGACCAGCCTCGATCTGATCGACTGCACCCTGGTCAACTGCGAGGTCGACTCGCTCGGCGACGCCTTCCGAGCGGGAGCGATCGACCCGACGCTCACCCTCGGCGCCATCCAGTCGGCGCTGTCCGGCATCCGCCTTGGCGAACTCCTCGATGCCTTCACCGACTTCGGCGCCGAAGAGCTCGAGGCCGCGCTCGCTGCCGCGGGTCTCACCTTCGGTGATCTGATCGGGGTCGACGACATGACGCTCGGCGATCTGCCGCTCGACGATCCGATCGTCGGTGCGCTCACCCTCGCCCAGCTCGAGTCGGCGCTGTGGATCGTCACCTACTCGGATCTGTTCGGGATCATCATCGATCCGGCCACCGGCGAACCGTTCGACGCGGCCGTCGTCGAAGCTGCGCTGCTGGCGGCGCTCGTCGCCCAGAACGCCACCGTCGCCGACCTTGAGTACTTCGGCGAGTTGACGCTCGGCGATCTGCTCGCCAACAGCACCGACCCGGCGATCCAGGGCCTCACGATCGAGGCGATCGGTTCGTTCCTCGGCTTCGTCACCGTCGCCGACATGATCTCGGTGGTCGGCGTCGACGAGACCGCCCTCCTCAACGACATCGCCATCATCCCCTTGACCCTCGCCGACCTCAGCGACGAGGAGCTGTCACTGCTGACCCTCGGCGACCTGGTCGACAACTTCGGTTCGACCCTCGTCGGCGACTGGCTCACCGAACTCGCCGAGTTCGGTGCCCTCGACGGCTTCGTGCTGGCCGATCTGCTCGCCGCCCTCGTCGGGCTCGAGGACGTCGCCTTCTCCGCGGTCGACTTCACCGAGGTGGAGTCCGGTTCGCTGCCGGACGGCACCGTGCCCGACGTGACCTTCCGGGCCGGGTTCACCGTCACCGACACGCCCAACACCCAGGCCGTGACCGTCACCGTCGAACTGCCGGCGACCGCCACGTACGTCCCCGGTACCGGTCTGCTCGACGACTTCGTCACCCAGACGCCGCTCGAACCGCAGATCAACGGCAACACCGCCACCTGGGAGGTCTTCGGAGTCACGCCCGACACCCAGTACCTGATCACCTTCGACGTGCGTCCCGAGGTCAGCCTCGGCTCCACGTCGCTGTCGGGCACCGGTCGAGTCAACGGCACCGACGCCATCGTCTTCGGCGACGCCTCGGTCACCGTGAACGAGGGCCTCGAGCCCAACGACACGATCGCCGACGCCACCACCATCCTCCCCGAGACGGTCTACCTGACCTACATCCGCTCCATCACCGACCTCGACGTCTTCCGCATCGACGTCGACGAACGCGATCGTCTGGCGATCCAGCTCTCGAACCTCACCGCGGACCTCGACGTCGTCGTCTACGGCGCCGACATCGGCGGGGTCGCCGGCTCGGCGCTCACCGACGTCTCCGACGAGGCACCGCTCGACCCGATCGTCGACGTCGACGGCACCGAGACCGTCACCGAGATCGGTGACGACGTTCCTCGTCTCGATCTCGACGATCCGAACCTGGCGTTGATCGCCTACTCCAGCGCCTCGGAGTTCGCCGACGAGGTCATCGTCACCGAGCCGCTCGAAGCCGGCACCTACTACATCCAGGTTCACGGCGCGAACGGTGCTCGCAACCAGGATCCGGCCACGCTGCAGGTGCAGATCCTCGACGCCGAGGCCCGTCCTGCGTGCTCGACGCTCGCCGAGATCCTCGCCGCCGAGGGCAACCCGCTCGACCCGTCGGTTTCGACCGGCGCGATCCCGACATCCGACACCGCCGCCAACACGGTGTTCCTCGTCAACGAGCAGCGCCTGGAGCAGCTGTACGGCGCGACCGGCCGGGCGGACGTGATGAACAGCCTCGAGGCGCTCGTCCTCTACCTGGAGAACAACCCGGGCCTCGATCTCGACCCGATCGTCGTGCCGGTCGACGCCTACCTCGGTGTCCAACTGGCCTACGACGCCTGGGACAACGGTGACGGGGTCGACGCCTGTGATCCCGATGCAGCCAACGCCGTCGTCGGCGAGATCATCGAGGTCATCGAGGATCTCCGGCTGACCAACGACATCGACCACCTGATCGTGGTCGGCGGCGACGACGTCATCCCGATGGCCCGTCTCGACGACGCCACGATCGTCGCCAACGAGTACGACTACCGCACCGAGTTCACCGGCGACCTCAACGGCGCCGACCCGTTCGAGGTCTCGCCGTTCACGGCGACGTTCTGGGAGAGTCAGTACCTCTCCGACGACCCGTACGCGGAGTCCTCGGCCCGAAGCCTCGGCGAGCGCTTCCTCTACGTCCCCGACTACTCGCTCGGTCGTCTCGTCGAGACGCCCACCGAGATCGCATCGGCGCTCGACACCTACGTGCGCTTCGACGGCGAGCTCGATGTCAGCACCGCCACGGTGCTCGGCTACGACTTCCTCGTCGACGCCACCGAGGACATCACCGAGACCCTCGAGGGGGCGCTGGGTGCGGTCAACGTCGACTCGGACTTCGCCGACGGCTTCGTCGGCGCCCCGCCGGCGGATCTGACCGACCTCACCACCGCGTGGGATCGCGAAGACGCGACCGCGAAGCTGGTGCCGCCGGACGGCTCCGACGCCGCCGACATCATCTCGTTCAACGGTCACTTCGATCACTATCGGGCCCTGCCTGCGGCCGGTGACAAGGTCCCGAACTTCAACGACAACGTCGAGACGAGTGCGCTGCTCGCAGCGATCCCGAACGACATCCTCGAAGGGACGATCCTGTTCAGTGCCGGCTGTCACAGCGGCCTGTCGGTCTCCGACATCCAGATCGGCAACACCAACTACGACTGGGCCCAGGCCAGCTCGCAGAACGACACCCTCTATGTCGGCAACACCGGCTTCGGCTACGGCGACACCGAGACGATCGCCTACACCGAGCGACTGCTGACCATCTTCACCGAGGAGATGGTGTCGCCGTTGCAGCTGCCGAACCTGTCGTCGCCGACGACGATCGGCGAGGCCTTCTCGACGGCGAAGAACCGCTTCGTCGCCGAGACCACCGTGCTGTCGGTCTACGACGAGAAGGCCGTGCAGGAAGCCGTGTTCTACGGCCTGCCCATCTACCGGGTCGGCCTCGCCGCCGAGCCGGCGCCGCCCGTGCCCGCCAACACGACCACGCCCGATGGCACCGGCACCGAGTCCCTCCTCGTCCCGATCGACGCCGACAACGATCGTCAGGAGACCGACAGCGGCGTGCTCTACAGCAACGTTGGTTCTGAGGGTGCCGACGACGTCATCTCGGTGCCCGGTCGTCCGGTGCAGCCGAAGACCTCGACCGACGTCTCGGTCGTCGATCCGGCGAACCCGACCGAACTGTCGTTGATCGCCCGTGGTGGCCTGGTCATCGACATGACGTCGACCTACGTGTCCGAGCCCGATCCGGTGGTCGCCTCGGTCGTCGTCGACGAGTCCGGCCAGGTCCCGGAACCCGACATTCCCTCGGGTGCGTTCCCGACCCGCCCGATCCAGATCACCGAGACCAACACGACCGTCGGTCAGCGTCAGGTGCTCTCGATCGCCACCGGCCAGTACAAGCCCGGTCCGGCGTTGCAGCGCCTCGACGACGACATCGATGTCATCGTCTACTACGCCGACCCCGGCGAGACCGACGTCAACCGGCCGCGGATCCGCACGATCGACAGCAGCGTCGGGGACGTCGACGTCGCCTCCGGCACCAAGCAGTTGACCGTCACGGCCACGGTCGCCGACGACACGGGTGTCGACCGGGTGGTCGTGCTCGTCGCCGAGGATCCCGAGGCCGGCGCCACGATCGACTGGACCACCGCAGAACTGCAGGACCAGGGTGATGGCACCTGGGTCGGCTCGGCCCCGCTCGACGGTGACACCGAGGGCATCGAGTTGATCGTCCAGGCCAAGGACGCGGCTGGCAACGTGGCCTACGTGACCGACAAGGCCGGCACGTTCGTCGACGCCGAACCCGAGCCGGAGCCGGTCGCCCCGGCCCCGGTCGACCTCGTCGTCACCGCCGACCAGAGCGGCTTCGACGCCGCGGCGGGCTGGTACACCGGCCCGGTCACGGTCACCGTCGTCGCCGAGGGTGGTGTCGCCGGGTTCAGCCTGAACGGCGCCGAATTCGAGCCGGTCGTCGACGGCGAGATCCTCGTCGGCGAGAACCGGGTCAACCAGTTGGTCGTCCGGACCCCACAGGACGAGGAGATCGAGCTCGAGATCAAGATCGATGCCCCGGGCGCCGTCTCCAGCGGCTCGACCGTCGGTGCGCCCGAGGTGGTGCTGGCGGTGCCCGTCGAGGGCGGCACCTACGAGCCGGGCTCGTTCATCTACCAGTTTGCCTGCTCGGATCCGAGCCTCGACGGCTGCGTGCCGAAGCTCGATGGTGCGATCGTCGGAGACAGTGATCTCCTGCCCCAGACCCCGGGCGTCTACGTCTTCACCGTCGAGGCGGTCGACGCCTTCGGCAACCAGACGACGGCGAGCGCCAACTTCGAGATCGTCGAACCGCTCGCCGTCACCTTCGACGACACCGGGTTCGATCCCGTCGCCGGCTGGTTCGACGGCCCCGTGGCGTTCACCGCCACCGCCGGGCTGCCGATCACCTACCAGCTCGATTCCGGGCCGGTGTTGAGCCTGACGAGCGGCGACGGCTTCGTCGTCACCGACTCCGGCATCACCGACGTCCGGGTCGTCGCCGGGGACAGCACCTTCTTCACCCAGGTCCGCATCGACAACGACGGTGGCCCCGACATCACTGCGCAGGTCCCCGTGCAGGGTCAGGTGTTCCCCTTCGGTCACAGCGCCACCTACCAGTGGCTGTGTGACGACATCAGTCCGTTCACCTGCACCGGCACGCTGAACGGCCAGACGGTGTCGCTCAACCAGCCCCTCCCGGCGCTCGGCGGCGAGTACACGCTCGAGCTCAACGGCTCGGACCTGCTCGGCAACCCGTCGGCGGTCACGATCGACTTCAGCGTCGAGCAGGCGCTCGACGTGGTCATCGACCCGACCAACCTGTCGCCGACCGGTTCGGGTTGGTACACCGGCCCGGTCGAGGTGGTCGTCAACGGCGGCGGGCTCGGCCTCATCGAGTACTCCGTCGACGGCGGGGCGACCTTCCTGCCGATCCTGACCAACCCCGGCTCGTTCGTCGTGCTCGCCGACGGTGCCACCGAGATCGTCGTTCGCGACGGCGAGGGTGGCTCCTTCACCGACGTGATCGAGATCGACACCGACGGTCCGCCGCAGATCACGATCAGCACACCGGTCGACGGTGAGCTCTACGACCCGGCGGTCGGCGGGTTCTTCGATTTCGACTGCATCGACGTCAGCCCGACCACCTGTGAGGGTGTACTCGGCGATGGCGCGGTCGTGCTCGATGGCGACCCGTTGCCGACCATCGCCGACAGCTACACGCTCGAGGTGACGGCGGTCGACAGCGTCGGCGGCACTTCGACGGAGACGGTGGCGTTCCTCGTCGCTGAGCCGTTGGCCGTCGATGTCGACGACACGAACCTCGCCGGCAACGGCAGCGGGTTCTACATCGGCGACGTCGTCGTGACCGTCACCGGTGGCACGGCCCTCAGCTACACCCTCGACGGCATCGGTCCGATCCCGATCCTGTCGGGCGAGTCGTTCACCATCACCGGCGAGGGCATCAGCAGCTTCGCTGTCGAGAGTGACGCCGGTGAGCGCATCGCCGACTCGGTCGAGATCGACTCGCTCACGCCGATCTTCACCGAGATCTCGCCGACGGCACTCACCCAGTACCCGGCCGGGTCCGACGACACCTATGACTGGCTCTGCCAGGACGCGAACCTCGCCAGCTGCGAGGGCACGGTCAACGGTACGCCGGTGTCGATTGGCGGGGCATTTCCGTCGGCCCCCGGTGGCTACACGCTGACCGTCACCGGCGTCGACGAGGCCGGCAACACGACCGTCTCGAACGTCTACTTCGAGATCGTCGTGGTGGGCGTGTCCGAACCGGAGATCGTCACCATCAACGGCCCGGCCGTGCCCGTCGGCGATGCCGTGGTACTCGACATCGAGTTCGGCGACGACGACGGATCGGCCGACGCGTACACGATCGACGTCGACTGGGGCGACTCCGACGACGACGATCCGTCCACAATGGCCACCACATGCACGGCATCGACCGGCGCGCCGACCGCCGGCAATCCGGCCTGCGAGATCGTCTCGGCGCCCACGGCACCGGGCGAGACCGACGGCCTGATGACGGCGAGCTTCACCTACCCCGAGCCCGGCGTCTACACCGTCACCGTCACGATCGCCGACGCCGCCGGCAACACCGACATCTCGGTGTTCGAGTTCGCCGTGGTCTACGACCCGACGATCAACGGGCGTGTCGCCGGCGCCGGTTGGTACTGGTCGGGCGCGGAGGCGTACGCCGAGGAGGAGCCGTGGGGCGGTCCCGCCTTCTTCGGCTACCGGGCCCGCTACAACAATGACGAAGCGGTCCGAGGCAAGACCCGCCTCCACCTGTTGGGCGAGTTCTTCTTCAAGTCGCAGTCGTACGACTACCTGATCATCAACGACACGATGGCGATCGCCGAGGGTGTCGGCAAGATCAACGGGGACACCGGCTACCGCTTCCGGGTCCAGGGCATCGACAACGGTCGCTTCGACTTCTTCCAGATCAGCATCTGGGACGAGGTGACCGGCGAGGTGATCTACGACAACGGCATCCTCTACGACGAGGGCGACCTCGTCTTGCTCGGCGGTATCCGGGTCCGGGAGTGAACGGCCTGCGCCGCCGACTGTCGCTCGGAGCCCTCGTCGTGATCCTCACGGCGGGGTGCTCCGACGCCGCCGACGACCAGGCCACGCCCGATCCGTCCACGACCCGGGCGCCGGTCACGTCGTCGCCAACCACCACGACCCTCAGCACTACAACGACCTCCAGCACCACGACGGCGGCGCCGCCGGAGCCGGAGCCGGTGGAGGGCTTCGACATCGATCGCGAGTTCGACAGCGACTCCGAGGCCGAGTCGTTCGGTCCGATCGGCGCCACCGAGACCACCTTGCCGACTTCGGAGGGGGAGATCTCCGTCGGTGGCGGCGAGGTCCCCGAGCTCGGGGGCGACTTCCCGCTGCCCGACGGCTTCGAGGTGCAGCTCACCACCGAGATCGACGGCGAGATCGGGTTCAGTGGACGGGTCACCGGCGAGCTCGCCGAACTGGTCGCCTTCTACGAGGCCGAGCTTGCGACGCTCGGCTACACGATCGTCGAACGGCAGGACGTGCCCGACACCTTCGCCGTGCTGTCGTTGGAGGGCCCGCTGGTCGGCGACGTCGTCATCGCCCAGGAGCCCGGTGTCGAGGGCGGCTGGACCATCGCGGTCGGGCTGGCCGAGCCCGGCTGAATCAGGCGGCGGCGATCGGCAGTCGCGCCATTGCGATCACGCCGGCACTGCGGTACTCGCGTTCGACGGTCATGCGCCACTCCTCGGCCCGGTCGTGGTCGGGTGCGAGCGTCAGCACCGTCTCGATGGTGCGGGCGTGGTTGACCCCTTCGGACACGTCGATCTCCGCGATCAGGGTGGCGATCGCCTCGCCGCGGTCGCCGGCGATCGCGAGGGCAACGCCGTGGATCCAGCCGATGCGGCTGCGGAGGGGATGCCCGTCGCCCCAGCGGCTGCGGGCATCGGCGATCGCGTCGAGATCGGGTCGGCCGCGGAAGACGTCGAGTTCGAGCAGGCGCGACTCGGCGTCCTCGGCGAGCTCGGTTACCCCGAGCTGCGTGAACGTGTCGAACGCTTCGGTCAGGAGCGATCGAGCGTGGTCCCAGTTCTCGAGACGGCGCTCGTTGACGCCGGTGAAGAGCTTGGTGGCGGCGATGCCGGCGACGTAGCCGGCGGCCTCCCAATTGCGAAGGGCGTCGGTCAGCAGCTCGCCGGCGCGCTGCCAGTGCCCCTGGTCCGACAAGAGCTCGGCGGTGTTCATCGTGGCGAGGGCCAGATCGAGCGTGTTGCCGGCGAGGGCGTTCTCCGACGCCGACTCAGCGTAGAAGTCGATTGCGGCGGTCCAATCCCCGTTGAAGTACGCCTCGGCGCCCATGTTGTTGAGCACGCTCGCGACCCGGTCGTGATCCTCGAGCTCCTTGAACAGTTCGAGGGCACGCGGCCCGAACCGCTCGTCGTCAGGCCGCCGCAGGGCCAGGGTGGCCAGGTGCAGCCGGTGCAACGAACGAGCCTCACACTCGAGGTCGCCAGCCTCTTCAGCTTCCAGAAGTGCGACCCGGGCGATCTCGAGACACGTGTCGTTGTCGCCGCGACGGTGGTGGACACCGGCCTGGGCGACGTTGAGCTGGGCCGAGGCTCGCAGCAGGTCCTTCTCGAACGTGCCGCCGGGCAGGAGCTTGCGGGCGCGTGAGAACCAGCGGACGGCCCGGGTGGTCTCGCCCTGCCGCTCGGCGACGATGCCGCGCTTGCGCATCAGGTTGACCTCGGTGGCGAGGTCATGATTGGCCTTGCGGGCTCGGTCGATCGCCGCGTTGGCCCCGCCGAAATCCCCGGTGGCGAGAAGGCAGTCACTGAGCGCTTCGGCAACCCGAACGACGACCTCGCGATCGATGTCGCGGATGCGGCCTGCCGAGGTGAGCGCCCGCCGGTAGGCGACGGCAGCGTTGTGGTTGGCCCACTGCATGCGGGCCAGGTCGCCGGCGAGCACGCCGTAGGCCCATGCCTTTGGGTGCACCCCCGCTTCGGCGTAGTGCAGTGAGAGCAGCGACGCGCTGGCCGAGGCGGCGGTCTCCTCGTCGAAGGAGAGCTCGAGGTACTCGGCCACCACCCGGTGGAGTCGACGTCGCCGGTTGTAGGGCAGGCCCTCGTAGGCCGCGTCGCGGTAGAGCGCGTTGGAGAAGCCGATGCGGTTCTTGCCCCGCGGCTCGAGGATGTGGCTGAGCGCGGCGGGGTCGGGTTCGAGGCCGGGCGCCTCGGCTTGCACGACCGCATCGACTTCGTCGATGGTCGCCTCGAGTCCGAGCACCGATGCCATGCGGACGTAGAGGCGGCTGGCCGGATCGAGTCGATCGATGCGGCTGGCGAGCAGGCGTTCGACCGAGTCGGGGATCGCCGCGCCCGCGTTCTCCGAGATGGCCCGGGTGAGTTCGACGGCGAACAGCGGGTTGCCGGCCGCTCGGCCGACGATCGTGTCGACCTCGGTGTCGCTGAGCGAGCGGGCCGACGTGTCGATCACGAGGCGGGCGATCTCATCGTCGGCCATCGGTGCCAGTCGGAGGTCGACCAGCCCGTCGATCTCGCCGGCCTGCCAGCCGGCGTCGTCGCGCCGGGTGACGATCAGCATCCAGGGCGTGTCGGCGACCTGGCCCGACAGATGGGTCAGCAACGCGGCGGACGCTTCGTCGATCCACTGGACGTCCTCGAGGACGACGGTCGCCTGGCCCGGTGAGATGGCGCGCAGGAACTCCGTCATCGTGCGATCGAGCACGGCGCGCCGGAACTCGGCATCGATGGCATCGGCTTCGTCGGTGCTGGGTACCTCGGCGCCGAAGGGCACGGCGAGCAACGGCAGCATCGGGGCGAGGTGGTCGCATTCGGCCCGCACGACCTTCGTGAGGATGTCGCCCGTAGTCACGGCATCGGTGTAGAGGTCGATGCCGAGCGCCGACCGCAGCAGCGGCCGGAAGACCGAGTACGGGCTCGTCACGCCGTACTGGGTGCACGAGCCGCGCAGCACCGGTCCGACGTTGCGTTGGATCGCTGCGTCGATCAGGCGGCTCTTGCCGGAGCCGGCCGGGCCGACGATCTCGACGACCCGTCCACCCGTCTCGGCGATGTCGGCGAGGAGCTCGAGCTCGTGCCGACGGCCGACGAGGTCGAACTGGCGGAGATCGCGGCGGGTCTCGTCGGTGGCCTCGGTGACGCGATGGGCCCGCACCGGCTCGGACTTGCCCTTCACCATGAAGGGTTCGAGTTCCTCGGACACGAAGACGGTGTCGGTGGCCCGAACCACGTCATCCATCGCAATGACATCTCGGTGCCCGGCTCGGCCGAGCATGCGGGCCGCGGTGTTCACCGGGTCACCCATCACCGTGTACGCCCGACGAGCCGGGGCGCCGAGGAAGCCGGCAAAGCCTCGCCCGACCTGGATCCCGAGCTTGAGCTCGAAGGGAGTCACGGCTCGAGCACTCTCCAGTGCCGCTCGCAGTACCGCCTCGGCGTTGTTGCCGTGGGCGGTCGGTGCGCCGGCGGTCAGCACGAACTTGGCGCCGTGGCCCGCGATGTCACTGTGGAGAAACGCCGTGCCGAAGCGGTCGCAAGCCTCCACGATGTGATCGACCAGGGACCCGAGTTCGTCGGCGGCGGCCGGCCCGCCGACGGTCTCGATGTGTTCGGTGACGCCGCCGACCATCACGAAGCAGATGCCGAGCTGGCGGTGTTCGCCGCCGAGGTGCAGCACGCCACCGAGCTGGGTGCTGACGGCACTCGAGATCAGATCGGCGAGGTCGGAGCCACCGATGTCGAGGTCGGGTCGGGCGAGGGGGCCGGTGGCGACGGCGTCGAGCAGGCCGTCGATGCGATGGCCGCCGCCGTACTCGGCGATGCTGTCGAGTTCGGGCACGGCGGCGAGCAGCTCGGCCGAGACGAGGGTCTCGCCCTTTTCCGCATTGCCCTCGAGATCGATGACGGTGGTGGCCTCGGCGCCCGTGACGAGGAGCTCGCGGTGGGCCGAACCGACGAGGAAGGCGTCGAACGTGCCGGTGTGTGCCCCGACCGTCATGGTGAGGTTGGCCTTCTTCGCCGTGGGCATGGCGTGAAGCGTGTGCTGCATCGCGAGACCGGCCGCCGCGCAGCGCCGTTCGTGGTCGTCGCCCCGGAAGACGACGAGGATGGCGTCGCCGCCGAACTTCAGGATTTCACCGTTCTGGGCGTAGGCCTCACCGATCAGCCCGGTGAAGCAGGTGTTGATGAGCTCGGTGATCTCCTCGGCGCCGGCCTTGCCCTTGTCGGCGAGCTTCTCGGACAGAGCGGTGAAGCCGGAGATGTCAGCCGACAGCATCGAACCCTCGACCTTGACGTGCCGGTTGCCCGGTGCTCGGGCAAGTTCGACGGCGAGTCGTGGGACGAACGAGATCAGCCCATCGGCCGACCTCTGCCCTTCCCCCGCTCGCGTGTCGCTCACGCTCCGATCCTAGTGATCGAGGTCGTCGAGGGCCTGTTCCGCTCCACGCGTCACACCCGTTTGTCGCGCATCTGACGGGTGATGTGTCGTCCCTCTACGATCCGGCCATGCCTCGCCGCCCGCTCCACGGAATCCGCATCGTCGATCTCACGATCGAGCGAGGCGAACTCGCCGGTCGTCTCCTCGCCGACCTCGGCGCCGAGGTGCTTCGAGTCGAGCCACCGGAGGGGTCGCCGGCCCGATCGATGCACCCGCTGGTTGGCGACCACTCGTTGTTCTTCACGTTCCGCAACGCAGGGAAGAAGGGGGTGACGCTCGATCTCGGTCAGGATCCCGACCGCGCCCGACTCCATGAGCTGCTCGCGTGTAGCGATGTGGTGATCGACTCCGCCGAGCCCGGTTCCTGGGCCGACACCGGTCTCGACGCCGACGATCTCGCCGCTCGACATCCGCACCTCATCGTCTGCTCGGTGACGAGTTACGGACGTACCGGCCCCTACGCCGGGCGAGACGTGCCGTGCGCGGTGCTCGACGCCACCGGCGGCATGGCGTTCAAGGCCGGCGTTCCCGACCGGGAGCCGCTGCTGCCGCCCGGCAACATCGCCGACGACACCGCGTCGATGCACGCCGTGTTCGCCATCGAGTGTGCGCTGATCCAACAGCAGGCCACCGGGGCCGGCCAGGTCATCGACCTGTCGGTCAACGAGGCCACCGCCCAGATCGCCGACTGGTCGCTTTCCAATTGGACCCGTTCGCTCGACGCCGGGACGCCGAGCCTCGACAGCCGCATCGGGCCGGGCCCGGTGTACACCATCCTTCCCTGCAAGGACGGGTACGTCCGGCTCGTGATCATCGCTGAGCGGCACTGGAAGGCGATGCGGGCGTGGCTGGGCGAGCCCGACTACCTCCAGGATCCCGAGTACGAGACCTTCATGGGTCGCTTCGGTATCGCCGATGCGGTGCTCAATCCGCTCTATGCCGAGCTGTTCTCGACGATGACCATGCTCGAGGTCGCCGAGCAGTGTCAGGACCGCGGCATCGTCTGCACGCCCATCCTGAAGCCCGTCGACGTGCTCGTGAATCCGCATTTCGAGGCGCGGGCGAGCTTCGTCCACGTCGAGACCGACGCCGGCTCGATGATGCTCGCATCGGGCTTCTTCGAGATCGACGGTGAGCGGGTCGGACCGGTCGGTCCGGCGCCCGCGATCGGCGAGCACACCGACGAGGTCTTCGCCTCGCTCGACGCGCCCCGGCCCGCGCCGGCCGAACCGCTCTCGGGCGACGACGCCCCGCTCGCCGGGATCCGGGTGATGGATTTCGGGCACGGCGGTGTGGGGGTCGAGTGCGGCCGCATGCTCGCCGAGTACGGCGCCGACGTGGTCAAGATCGAGTCCCGCACCTATCCGGACTTCATTCGCACCGTGCTGGGCGGCGAGATGTCGCCGTCGTTCGCGTCGTCGAGTCGCAGCAAGCGCAGTCTCGGCGTCGATGCCAAGCATCCTGACGGGGTTGCCCTCCTCAAGCGCATGGCCGCCGTGAGCGACATCGCCATCGAGAACAACTCGACCGGCATCATGGAGCAGATGGGCATCGGCTACGGCGATCTGTCGGCCGAGAACGACGGGCTGGTGATGATGTCGAGCCAGCTGATGGGTAGTCGTGGCCCCTGGGCCGCGTGGTCGGGCTATGGCCCCAACACCCAGGTCACCGGTGGCATGACCCACCTCTGGAACTACGAGGACACGCCGGAGCCGGCGGGTTCGATGTCGATCTTCCCCGACCATTTCGCCGGCCGCACCGGCGCCGTCACCGCCCTCGCCGGCGTGCTCGGGCGCCGACTCCACGGCGACCGCGGCTTCCATGTCGAGGTCTGCCAGGTCGAGCAGGTGGTCAACGTCATGGCCGATCTGCTGGCCAAGGAATCGCTCGAGCCCGGCTCGGTGCAGCCTCGCGGCAGCCACGCCGATCGAGGCACCCCGTGGGGCCTGTTCCGGTGCGAAGGCGACGATTCGTGGGTGGCGATCTGCACCCGCTCCGACGCCGAGTGGCAGGCACTCGTCGAGATCATGGGCGCACCCGAATGGGCGACCGGCGATGATCTCGCCACGCTCGCCGGCCGTCAGGGCCGCGAGGCCGAGATCGACGCCGGGCTCGCGGCGTGGACCGCCGAGCGCAGCGTCGTCGACGTCGTCGACGCGTGCATCGCCGCCCGTGTGCCGGCTGGTCCGATGCACAACTCGGCGGGCCAATACGGCGATCCGCACTATCGGGCCCGCGGCTTCCTGGTCGAGCTCGACCAGCCGCCGATCGGCGGGATGACCTTCGAGGGCCCTGGCTTCCACGCCTCGGGCATGCCGGTCGCCGACATCCGGCCCGCACCCGGCCTCGGTGCCCACACCCGCGAGGTCTGCGCCGAACTCGGCCTCGACGAGGGCGAGATCGAGACCCTGCTCGCCGCCGGGGCGATCGAACTCGACACCGCCGGCGGGGCATGAGTGCGCCACCTCGCCGTCGCGCTCGCCGCGGTGGGCGGCACCGACTCACCCGATGACGTCGAGTCGTCGGCTGTGGAGGCGGTCGTGACGACCACGACATCCAGCTCGGCCACCACATCCGGCCCGGCCACGATGTCGACCGGGGTGCCCGACCCGGATCGACTCGTCGTCGGTCCCGACGATCTCGTCGCGTACGGCGACGCGCCCCAGCAGAGCGGCCAGCTCCGGCTGCCGACCGGTGCGGGCGACGGGCCGTTCCCCGTGATGGGGTTCATCCATGGTGGGTTCTGGCGCAACGCCTTCAACGCCGGCCTCTCCGAACCGCAGGCGGCCGACGCTCGCTCGAAGGGGTACGCGACCTGGAACATCGAATACCGACGGGTTGGTGACGAGGGTGGCGGGTATCCCGGCACGCTCGACGACATCGCCGCCGCGATCGACGCGCTCGCCCGCATCGACGCACCGCTCGACCTCGACCGGGTGTTCGTCGTCGGTCACTCCGCCGGCGGCCATCTCGCCCTGTGGGTCGGGCAGCGCGACGATCCCGGCGTTGTGCCACGGCTCGTCGTGGGCCAGGCACCGGTCGCCGATCTCGGCGGATCGCTGAACCTCGGTCGAGGGGCGGTCGAGGCGTTCATGGGCGGTCTGCCCGACGCCATCCCCGAGGCCTACGACATCGCGGACCCAGCTCGCCGTTTGCCGGTGAAGGTGCCGCAGTTGCTCGTGCACGGCCTGCGTGACGACATCGTGCCGTTCGCCGCCGTGGCGCTGTACGTCGACGCCGCCGGCGACGGGCTCGACACCTTGGTGTTCGACGACGAGAACCACTTCGACGTCATCGATCCGGCCGCACGGTCGTGGGAAGCGACGCTCACCTACCTCGACGGGATCTAGGCTGCGCGGATTCCATCCGTACCCGTGAAGGGGGTGCCCCGTGTCCAACCTCGCTGACGTCATCACGCACCAGCACATCGTCGACTTCGCCACCGACGGCGTCGTCTGCCTTCGACAGGTCATCAACCCGGATTGGATCGAGAAGCTCGCTGCGGGGCTCGAGCGCAACGTCGCGGCGCCCTCGGAGCGGGCCCGGGTCTGGAACACCGATGAGCACGGCCGGGTCACGTTCTACGACTCCCAGGTCTGGCAGGAGATCCCCGAGTACCGCGACTTCGTCGAGAACTCACCGATGGCGGAAATCGCCGGTCGGGTCATGGACGTCGAGGCGGTCAGCTTCTTCTTCGACGCGATCTTCACCCGCAGCACCGGCAGCCAGTTCCGTACCCCGTTCCACCAAGACGAGCCGTACTGGTCGGTGGAGGGGTTCGACACGTGTTCGGCATGGATGCCGCTCGTGCCGGTCGAGAAGCGCAGCGCGCTGGAGTTCGTCCGGGGGTCGCATCGGTGGGGTGTGAACTACGCCCAGACCAACTTCGGAGCGCTGACCGGCGACGAGCGAGATCAGGTCGTCCACGACGCTGACGACTGCGAGCCGTTCCCCGACATCGAGGGCAACCGCGACGACTACGAGATCCTCAGCTGGGACATGGAGCCCGGCGACGTGGCGATCTTCAACGCCCGGATGATCCACGGCGGATCCGGCCTGCTGCGCGGCGACCGGGGCCTCACGGTGTTCAACACCCAGTGGCTCGGTGACGACGTCCGGGTCAACTTCCGGCCCGAGGGCATGGATCCCGATCACTCCGAGGTCATGACCGAACACTGCCTGGCCCCCGGCGATCGTGTCGGTGGTCCGCTCTACCCCGAACTCTGGCGCCGCCACCCGGTCACCGTCTGACCGAGTTGGAGACACGTGGTACCTGACACCAAGTGTCTCCAACTCGTCGACGGGTCGCGCCAGCCGTCGCTGGCTAGGTTCCGGGGATGGAACTTAGCGACAAGATCGTCGTCATCACCGGCGGTGCCAGCGGTATCGGCAAGGCGCTCGCCGAACGAGCGCACGCGGAAGGGGCGACGCACGTCGTGGTCGTCGACCGGGACGCCGACGGCGCCCACGCGGTCGCGGCGAGCGTCGGCGGCACCGCTGCCGTCGTCGACGTCACCGACGAGGCGGCCATCGCCGCGCTCGTCGAATCGACCGAACGTGACATCGGCCCGATCGATCTCTTCGTGTCGAACGCCGGCTATGTGACCCTCGGCGGCCTCGAGGCGCCGGTCGAGGATCTCGACCGGATGTTCGGCGTGCACGTGCTCGCCCATCTCTACGCCGCTCGGGCCGTGATCCCGTACATGGCCGAGCGAGGTCGCGGCTATCTGCTCAACACGGCGTCGGCCGCCGGCCTGCTCTCCCAGTTCGGGTCGCTGCACTACGCCGTCACCAAACACGCGGCGGTCGCACTCGCTGAGTGGATCGCCATCACCCACGGCCACCAGGGCATCACGGTTTCGGTGCTGTGCCCGCAGGCGGTCGACACCAACATCGTCGAGAACAGCCCCGACGCCGACCAGATGCAGTCGAGCATCGCCGACGTCGCCGGTGGCGATGGCCATCTCACCGCGGAGGCAGCCGTCGACGTCGTCGTCGATGCGCTTCGAGAGGAACGATTCCACGTCCTGCCCCATCCCGAGGTGGGGGAGTACTACCGCCGCAAGGGAGCCGACGTCGATCGTTGGATCGGCGGCATGCAGCGTTGGCAGCAGCAGATGTTCACCGACGACCTGCAGCCGGCTACCTGGCTCACCGGCCGCTGACCCGGAGCCGGATAGGTCATCAGATTCCTCCTGACAGGAAGTGATGACATATCCGTCCGAGGCGACTCAGCCGGCTTCGCTGTGGGTGACGGGCAGTTCGCCCATCCACTCCCGAAGCGTGTTCTTGAGTTTGGTCTGCTGGATGAAGAGATCCTGTTCGGCCGGGTTGTCGCCGGCGGCCTGCGGGGCCTTCAGGTAGAAGCTCAGCCACTCCTGCACACCCGACTCACCGGCTCGGTGGGCGAGATCCATGAAGAGGGCGAGGTCGAGCACGATCGGCGCCGCGAGGATCGAGTCACGGCACAGGAAGTCGATCTTGATCTGCATGGGGTACCCCATCCAGCCGAAGATGTCGACGGCGTCCCAGCCTTCCTTGTTGTCGCCGCGGGGCGGGTAGTAGTTGATGCGAACGACGTGGTCGACGTTGCCGTAGAGCTCCGGGTAGACCTCGGGCTCGAGGATCTTGTGGAGCACACCGAGCTTCGACTCTTCCTTGGTCTTGAAGTTCTCCGGGGCGTCGAGCACCTCGCCGTCGCGGTTGCCGAGGATGTTGGTCGAGTACCAGCCACGCAGACCGAGCATGCGGGCCTTGAGGCCCGGAGCGAGCAGCGTCTTCATGAGGGTCTGGCCCGTCTTGAAGTCCTTGCCGGCGATCGGCACGCCGCGGGTCTTCGACAGTTCCTGCATGCAGGGGAGGTCGGTCGACAGGTTCGGGGCGCCGTTGGCGAACGGCACATCGCTCTGGAGGGCGGCGTACACGTAGATCTGCGACGGCGAGATGTTGTCGTCGTCATCCTTGAGGCCCTGCTCGAACGCGGCGACGGTCTCGTGAACAGCCGAGGGCTCCTGGAAGGCCTCGGTCGAACCGCACCAGACCATGACCATGCGGTCGCAGTCGTTCTCGACGCGGAAGTTCTCGATGTCGGCCATGAGCGCCATCGCCTGATCCCACTTGTTCGTTTCGCTCTTGACGCGGGTGCCGTCGAGGCGGCTGACCCATTTCTGGTCGAAGACGGCGTCCATCGCGACGACACCTTCGAGTTCTTGGGCGATGGGGGAGAGGTCCTTTTCGTCGAGCACGCCGCAGGTTCGGGCGGCCTCGAGTGCGTTGGCGGAGATCGGGTCCCAGCCGCCGAAGACGATGTCGTCGAGCGAGGCGAGGGGAGCGAAGTCCTTGATGAGGGGGTTGCGCCCCTCTTCGCGGGTGCCGAGACGGATGTGAGCCATCTGGGAGACCGAGCCGAGCGGGGCGACACCGGTCTGGCGGGCGGACAGGACACCGGCGATGAAGGTCGAGGCGACGGCGCCGAGTCCGGGCGTCAGCACACCGAGTTTGCCGGTTGCAGGGGAGATGTTCTTGGCCATGGCCAAAACCATAAGCACTCATCAACAATTCTCATGGTTGATGAAGCAAAACTGAACTATTTTGCACGGGTGGCCCAGGCACTGCCCGACCTCTCCATTCGCCAGCTCGAGTACCTCGTCGCGGTCTCGACCGAGCCGTCGTGGGCCGACGCCGCCGCACTGGTCGGCGTCTCGCCGTCGGCGCTGTCACAGGGCCTGAGCGAGCTCGAACGTCGCGTGGGCATCCCGCTGTTCGACCGGGAGGGGCGCCGCCGCACCCTTCGGCCCGGCGCCGAGCCGGTCCTCGCGCATGCCCGTCAGGTCGTCGCCCTCACCGGCGATCTCGCCGACTGGGCGGAACGCACCCGCACCGGCCGCTCGGGCGGACTGCGGGTCGGGATGATCGACGCCGCCGCGGTCGGGCACTACCCCGAGGTGCTCCGCCGCTTCCGCGACGACCATCCCGACCTGGCGCTCACGCTGCGGGTTGCGCCCTCAGGCGAACTCCTCGACGAGATCGAGGCGGGTTCGCTCGACCTCGCCGTCGTGGTCGAGGGGGCATCCCGGCGGGGCGTGCACACCGAGACCCTGCTGCACGAGCCCCTGGCCGTCTTCACCCCGACCCGAGGTCTGCCCCGCCGGGTCGAGGAGTGGGGCCCGTGGGTGCTCTTCGCTGAGGGCTCACACACCCGGGCGATCGCCGAGGACGCGCTCCGACGCCTCGGCGCCGCGCCGACGATCGTCGCCGAGTCGAATCAGCCCGAGGTGCTCCGCACGATGGTCGAGCTCGGTGTCGGATCCACCGTGCTGCCGGTCGTGCAGGCCGGCGACGGCTTCGGCCCGGGTCGCGTCGTTGCCGAACGCACCCTGGTGCTGGCCCGACGCGACGGCGCCGCCGTCGACCCGGCCGCGGAAATGCTCGTCGAGGCGCTCCGCAACTAAGGTCCCGGCCGGATCCCCGGAACGGAGAAAACGACATGAGCAACGCTGCCGCCGCCTACGAGGCGATCAACGCCCGAGTGGGCCAGGACGAGGCCACCGGCGACTGGTTCGAGATCACCCAGGAACAGATCAACGACTTCGCCGACTGCACCCACGATCACCAATTCATCCATCTCGATCCCGAGAAGGCGACGCCGATCTTCGGTGGCACCATCGCCCACGGTTTCCTCACCCTGTCGATGCTCGTGAAGCTCACCGCCTCGATTCCGAACGAGACCCCGCTCGAGGGCATCCAGATGGGCATCAACTACGGCTTCGAGAAGGTCCGCTTCATCAACCCGGTGCTGTCGGGCAAGCGCATCCGCGCCACGGCGGTCACCTCGGCGGTCGAGCTGAAGGGCACGGCCGTCAACTCGTCCCGCACGATCACCGTCGAGATCGAGGGCGGGGGCAAGCCCGCCCTGGTCGCCGACTGGATCGGCCGCACCGTCTACGACTCCTGATCTCGTGAACGACTACCCGATCGTCGCCGGTTCGGCGCTGTTCACCCTCGTCGACCCCAGCAAGGGTCACGAGGTCGCCTACAACCGCTGGTACGAGCGCGACCACTTCTACGCCGGCTGCATGATCGGTCCGTGGCTGTTCGCCGGAAAGCGGTGGGTCGCCACCCGGGCGATGAAGGATCTCCGGTTCCCCGAGGGTGACACGCCCGTCGCCAGCCCCCACGACAAGGGCTCCTACCTCGCCACCTACTGGGTACTCGAGGACAAGCACAAGGAGCACTTCGACTGGGCCGGTGGGCAGGTGGTCGACCTCTACATGAACAACCGTGGGTTCATGGAGCGCCAGCACGCGCACACCGTGCTGCTCAACAAGCCCGAACACGCCTACCGCGACGACGACCCGGTGCCGATCGAGCTCGCCTTCGATCACCACTACCAGGGGCTGGCGGTGGTGGCCGTCGATCCGGCCGACGGCGTGAGCGACGACGAACTCGGCGAGCACCTCGACACCACCGCGCTGCCCGCGCTCCTTTCGGACTCGCCGATCGCCAGCATGGTGTCGTGGCGCTACATCCAGATGGGCGAGGGCACCGAGCAGGCCCCGATGGATCTCGGCATGGCGCCGGGTCCGCCCGAACGTCGACTTCAGATGTTCTTCCTCGAAGCGGCTCCCGATGCGGTGTGGGACCGTTTCCGCACCTACGCGGACGATCTCGCCGCGAGCGGCACGGGCACGGTGAGCTTCGCCGCCCCGTTCCTGCCCACCGTGGTCGGCACCGACACCTACACCGATCAGCTCTGGTGAACCTCCGGCTCGTGGCCGTCGTCGTCGTGGCGGCGGTCCTCGCCGCCGCGTGCGGGGAGGACATGGCTGCGCCGCCGCTCGTCACCACGACCACCGTGCCCGACGGCGCGGCGACCACCACGCCGTCGACGACGCCCGGCGCGCTCGCCCCGGCGGCCGTCACCCAGATCGACTGCCCGACCGCGATCGCGGGCGAAACGGTCGCCTGCGGCCTGGCCGAGGTGGCGCTCGACCCCACCAGCGGCGGCCCGGCCACGGCCTCGATCTCGATCGCCGCGATGGCCGGCTACGACGCTGGCTTCCGCACGCCCGTCGCCGTGCTCCAGGGCGGTCCCGGCGGCGCCAGCTCCGACCTGGCCGGTTTCTTCCCCCAGCAGGCCTTCACCCAGGTGTACATCGATCAGCGAGGCACCGGCTTCGGATCGGCCGACTTCGACTGCCCCGAATTCGATGCCGTCATCCCCGATCTCGTCGAGAACGCCCTCGATGCCGGAGCCGCACTGGCCGACGATGCGCTCGACACGTGTGCCGACCGGTTCGTCGGCGATCGGCTCTTCGACGCGACCACCACCCAGAACCACGCGTTCGACGTCGGCCAGGTGATGGCCGGCCTCGGGTACGACCGGTGGGTGGTCTACGGCGTGTCCTACGGGACGACGATCGGCTTCGAGCTGCTCCGCCAACCTCCGCCCGGCCTCGTCGGCGCTGTCCTCGACGGCGTCTACCCGCCCGACCTCGACGTCGACATATCCGTGGTGTCGAGCGCCGAGTCGGCGATCGGTACCCTCGACGAGGCGTGTCGGGGCAGCGTTCGGTGCTCGGAGTACAACCCTGACGTGGCCGGCGGTCTCGACGATCTGATCGCCGAGCTCGACGACTCGCCTCGCATCGTCACCCTCAGCCCCAACGAGAGCGGCTTCGACCGGCCGATCGACGTCCGCCTCGACGGCGCTCGCCTCGCGGAGTTCGTCTTCCTCCTGCTCTACAGCGAGTCGCTGGCCCGCTATCTCCCCGCGGTCATCGCCGGGATCGCGGCCGGCGATGCCGATGCCGAACGGTGGCTCGCCCGCGTCGGCACCCGAACGCTCGCCTCGGCCTACGCGGCCAACGATGAAGCCACCTACTTCGCGGTGCAGTGCCACGACCGGCTGCCCTTCACCGCCGACGAACCGGGTGATCTCGGCGACGGGTTCGGCGCGGCGGTCGTCGCCGCTCCGCTCCGCGAGGTCTGCCCGCCGTGGGAGCAGGACGAGGCGTTCGCCATCGCCGGAACGCCCGTCTCGTCGGATCTGCCGACCCTGTTGCTGTCGGGAACCTTCGATCCGATCACGCCGTCGACGTTGGCCGAGGCCGCCGCCGAGCTGCTCCCCAACTCGACCACCGTCACCCAGGACGGCCGCGGTCACGGCATCTGGTTCGGCAACGGCTGCATCGCCGGGATCGTCCAGCAGTTCGTCGCCGATCCGCTGCGAACGCTCGACACCTCGTGTGCCGATGCCGGCGTGCCGGTGGAT